>JAILQZ010000065.1 GCA_024698685.1 bacterium | reverse complement strand
ACCTGGATGGTGCCGGTGATCTGCGAGCCTGCGGGAGACGCGAGGTAGACGCAGATCACCGGCACCATCCAGGTGCACGACGGCGGGATGTCGATCGTCGTCTAGCGCTTGCGTCGTTTCTCGCGCTCAGCCGCCGCTCGGGGCAGCCTGCCTCCTGCGGCGCTGGCCGCCATCCCATGACGCCCACCGCCCGCCACGCCGCAGCGCCGCCCGCCGCCTGTCTTCCCGTGGCCAAAAATCGCCGTTTTGCACGATTTCGGGCTCCGCACCACCATCGGTGGCCAAAAAACCGAGTTATGTACGATTTTCTCTGTGCTGATCCAAAAGCGCGACGCCAGCTACGGTAAAACCGCAGGTCAGAGGGCTTGTCCGTTTTTGCGATGCCGAAGTCCCTTGGAAAAATCGTACAAAAGTCGGAAAAATGGTCAGCGCAAGCCCGAAAAAGGCCGAAATCGTGCAAATCGCCGGATTTTGCTCGCGGCGCGCTTGCGCATCCGCGCCGCTGGAGCGCGCCGACCTACATCTCGAGGAGGGCAGCGAGACCGGGGCACTCCTCGAACGAGTTCTTGTTGACCCACTCGTATGGGAATGAGCGGCACTGGCTCGGCCTGGCCTCGTAGATCCTGCACGAGCCATCCTCGTCGAGCATCTCGCACGCGCCGTCGGGAGCGTCGAGGAGCACCAGCCCGCGTCTGTCCGGAGCCAGCGAGGTGTGGTCCTCGATGAACTCATGAGCTTCCATGTCTAGCAGCTCGGCGATCTCCTCGATCTCATCTTGCGAGACGCGCACGATCCCGCCGCCGATGCGGCAGCAATCTCCGCAGCGCTTGCATTCGAATCGTTGTTCGATGAGCATGAGGAGCTCCGCAAGATTTCCGGAATCCATCAGACGCGTGACCTGCGGGTTCAGCCTCTTGGGCTTGCCAGCCATTGCAGCGCCTCAGTTCTTGTCCTTGCCAGGGCCGTCGAGGTTCCTGATGACGACCTTGGAGCGCATGAGGAGAAACCACGAGATCAGCGCTATGGCGCTCATGCCGCCAACGTTCGTTCCCAAGCTGATGATGTGGGTCTTCCAGGGCAGCGAGTCGTAGAGCATGCCGAAGCTGCCGAAGATGCCATGCGTGAAGTTCATCAGCGAGGAGGCCGAGCCCGTGTCGCCATCCTGTTGGTCGAGCAGCAGGTTGGTTGTGATCGGGCGGATCAGCACGTTGATCAGCATGTAAAGGACCATGATGCCGAAGTAGACGAAGGGGCTCGTCCAGCCGAAGACCAGCAGCCCTGCGCCGGCCAAGATGCAGAAACCGAAGACGAAGACGGTGAGCTGCCTGATTGTGAAGCGCTTGGAGACCGGAATCACCAGGAAGGTGCCGACGATCGATGCGCCCGCGGTAATCGCGAAGAGCACCGAGTACATCATCTTGGGCAGGCCGAAGAAATCCATGTAGACGTAGGAGACTCCCGCGATGTAGCACATTCCAGTGAACGAGGAGACCGAGAAGATGAGCAGCGGGATCGTGAAGCCCTTGTTCCTGCCGACGACGAAGAGCCTTCCGATCGAGCGGAAGACGCCGATGTCGTTGCGCTGATCCTTGGGCAGCGACTCGGAGATGATGAGCACTCCGATGAGGCACGCCGCGCCGACCAGGGCCTGCGCCACGAAGGTGCCCCTCCAGTTGGTGAACATCAGGATGGCCGAGCCTGCAACCGGGGCAACCATCGGCGCAATCGCCGTGAGCGCCTGCATCACCACGAGAACGTGCGCCCTGCGCTCGCCCTCGAACGTATCCTTGACCACCGCCATCGCAACGGCTCCCATTCCTCCGCCGCCGATGCCCTGCACGATTCGCGCGGCGATGAGGATCCATACGTTGGGGGCTATGGCGCCGATGGCCGCGGCTGCGGTGTTGATCGAGACGGTGAGGATGAGTATCGGCTTGCGTCCGCTACGGTCAGACAGCGGTCCGAAGATGAGCGTGCCGACCGACATGAACGCGAAGAAGCAGACGAGCGTGAGGTTGATTGCCGCTTCGGTGGTGCCGAAGTAGGCGGGCATGTCCGGCACCGAGGGAAGGTAGAGGTCCATGCCGATGGGAGCCGCGCATGACAGGATGGCGATAAGGAACACCAGTCCCGGTCTCTTCGAGTCCTTGCTCTTAGGCTTTCCCATGCAGTTCGTTCCCTCGCTTCGATGGCGTACCAGACCATTATAGGAATGCTCTGCGGTTCGGCTGTCCAGTCGAACCGCACTCGGCGTTTCTGGTGCGTTGATTAGCGCTACGGGAGTGGTTCGGTTCACAAACATCCTCTGCTTCGGCATCTTTGATGTATAATTGTCCCGTTATGTCGATGCCGTTACGGAGGTAATTTGATGAAGAAGATTCTGGGTATTGTATTCGCGGCAGTCCTGGCATGCGCATCTCTCAGCGTATTGGCAGGTTGCGGTGGCGGCGGCGGATCGAATTCCGCAGCAGGCAAATGGGTTTGCGCAGCCGTCGATGATGGCACGGGCATCATCGAGATCGCCGACTACGAGGAGATCCTTGGCATGACCGGCGAGGATATGTTCACCCTTATGCTCAATGATGATGGCACCGTTGGATTCACCGTCTTCGGTGAGGATCAGACCGCCAGCCTCGGCGGATCCATCACTTGGGAGGATTCCGCCAATGGGGTCACCCTCAAGGGTGGCGACCAGACGCTCGAGCTGACATATGACAACAATCGGCTGGTGATGGAAGTAGAGGGTCAGAAGGTCTACTTCGAAAGAGGGTAGCGCCAACCTGATCATACGATCCTTCGGGCTGGCAGGCATCCGCTTGCCAGCCCTTCGTTTGCCCGAAAGCGGCCGTAAAGTGCGAAAAACATCCATTTATCGGCAACGATTGGCTCAATGTTGCAAAGGATGGTAACCTATGCAGGCTGTCTAGCTTCGGTCGGAAACCGAGGCAATAATGAGGAGTAGCAAAGAAATGAAGAAAGACATCCATCCCAAGTACGTCGAGTGCACCGTCAGGTGCTCTTGTGGCAATACGTTCACCACGCGCTCGACCGTCTCCGAGCTTCGTCTCGACCTCTGCAACGAGTGCCACCCGTTCTTCACCGGCCAGCAGAAGTTCGTCGACACCGGCGGTCGCGTCCAGCGCTTCTCCGACAAGTTCGGATCGGCTTCCGCAGCAGTTCTCGAGCGCGAGCAGGCCAAGAAGGCCCAGCGCCAGGCCGCAGCCGCTGCCGAGCAGGAGGCCAGGAAGGCCGCCCGCGATGCCAAGGTAGCCGAGAAGGCAGCCAAGGCAGCCGTGTATGCTCGCAAGGCAGCCAAGAAGGCCGAGGAGGAGGCAGCTGCAGCAGCAGAGGCTCCCGCCGAGGCAGTCGAGGCCGAGGCTGAGGCTCCCGCCGAGGACGCACAGTAAACCTTCGCGCTTTCGTATAGAATTGATGCCGTGGATGCAGTTGCGCATCCGCGGCATTTTCTTTGTCGATGGGAGCGTCTATGAACGTAACGTTGCTCTACCACACCGAGAACCCCGAGAGGGCAGTAGCCACGGCGGCGCGCATCTGCTACGCGTCCGTCGGCGCCGAGGAGCTCATGGAGACGATGAGCGATGAGCAGGTGCGCTCCGTTCTCTCGACGATCATGAGGTCGGGGCACTATTCGACGCTCGAGCACGCGAGCTACACCTTCGCCGTCGATGGCGTCAGCCGCGCCCTTACCCATCAGCTCGTCAGGCATCGCCTTGCGAGCTTCAACCAGCAGTCGCAGCGATACGTGCGCTTCGACGAGGCTCCGAATGTGATTCTTCCCGATTCCATCGGGGCAGACCCCGAGCTCAAGCAGATCTTCGACAACGCGATCGACTCGGCCTACGAGGCGTATGCTGCGTTGTGCAAGGCCGGAGTTCCCGCCGAGGATGCCCGCTACCTGCTGCCCAACGCATGCGAGTCGAAGATCGTCATCACGATGAACATCCGCGAGCTGCTGCACTTCTTCGAGGTTCGCTGCTGCCGCCGTGCGCAGTGGGAGATCCGCGAGCTCGCCAACAGGATGCTCGAGTTGGCCAGGGAGACCGCTCCCTACATCTTCCTCGATGCCGGCGCGCCTTGCCGTAGGGGAACGTGCCCCGAGGGCAAGATGTCGTGCGGCCATCCGTTCGAGCGCATAGAGAGGCCGCTGTAGCCACTGATGATGTCAGCCGAGAAGAGGGAAAGCGAGCTCAAGCGAGCGGAGTGCACCGACGGCGTGCTCTGCCAGACCCACATCGGCGGGCAGGCGCTGCTAGAGGGCGTTATGATGCGCGGCAAGTACAGCTGGGCGTGCGCGATTCGCACCCCCGAGGGCGATATCTACACCGAGGAGCATGATCTCAAAACCAGGCAGGACAGGCATGGATGGCTGTATTGGCCCCTGATCCGCGGATGCCGAGCCCTGATCGAGTCGCTCGTCCTCGGCTTCAAGGCGCTCGACATCGCCGCCGAGCACGCATACGACCTCGAGGAGGACGAGGAGAAGCCCGCGGAGCCAGAGGCTACCGAGGCCAATCCCGTCGCAGAGTTCCCAGCTGTTACCGAGGAAGCCGAAGAGGAGGGCGAGTCGAAGTCGATGAAGGTCCTCATGGCCATCTCGATGGTGCTCGGCGTTGCCCTCGGAGTTGCGATCTTCATCATGGTCCCCGCGCTTTTGGCCAACCTCATCGTCGGGCCGTACGAGAACCACTTCATCCTCTGGAACATCGTCGACGGCATCGCGCGCGTCGTCATCTTCATCGCCTACATCTGGGCCATCGCGTTCATGAAGGACATCAAGCGCATGTTCGCCTACCATGGCGCGGAGCACAAGACTATCCACGCCTTCGAGCATGGCGACGAGCTCACTCCCGCAAACGCGCAGCGATATCCCACGTTGCACGTGCGCTGCGGCACCGCGTTCGTCATCATGGTGCTGATCCTGGCGATCATCATCTACACGTTCGTTCCGATCAAGGAGATCTGCATCGGTCTGGGAGTGACGAGTTCGGTAGGCCGCTACTTCATCATCGTGGCTTCGAGAATCCTGTTTCTCCCGCTCATCGCTGGAATCGGGTACGAGATCACCGTTAAGTGGGCGGGCAGCCGCCCAGACAACAAGCTCGTCAAGGTCATCCTGTGGCCGGGTCTTCAGATGCAGCGCCTCACCACGCGCCAGCCGGATGACTCGATGCTCGAATGCGCTATCGCTGCGATGAGAATCGTGCTCGAGCGCGAGAGGGTCGTGGAGGCTGAGAAGGCCGCCAAGGAACTAGCCGACGAGCATCATGAAGATCAGGCTGAGGGCGTTCGCGCCAGCGCATAGGCAAAACGCCAGGCTCAGGAACAGCAGCGACAGGTAGAGCGATTTCTCGAAATCCCCGAGGTTATCGGGTGTTCCGCTTTTCCTGAACGCTATCGCATCCCTGAAGAACGCTATGAAGAATACGAGGAAGAACAGCTTGTAGGTCAGCCCTGATCCTAGCATCGGAAGGAAGAGCGCGAACCAGACTGTCGCCAGCACGAGGATCAGGATCTGCGCGACCGCGGTCTTCTCGGCGCCGAGGACGATCGCCATGGTGCGCGCCTTGAGCTTGAGGTCCTCATCCATGCTGCCGATCTCCTGTAGGTTGCATAGCGCTATTGCGAGCGCTCCCAATCCGATTGCAGGGTAGATGACCGCGTAGACCACGGTGTGCGCGATGAGGCAGAAGCCCCCGAAGACCCCAACGGCGACGATGACGAAGACGATTGCGCTCCCATAGGGTTTGAGCCCGTATCTCCAAGCGCCGACATACCTCAGGATGATGAGCAGCAGGATGACCATGAAGGCTGCCATCACCGCGATCTTGACGGTCCATGCGATTCCCGTGAGCGCGTAGAAGATGGTCGAGTAGCCGAAGATAATTGCCAGCGCGCTCGACGTGAAGAGCGCCGAGCGGGTCTGCGAGACCTTGAGATCGTCGACCGCTTCGACCCCCTCCGCATACCTGTCGACGCGCTTGAGCCATTCGTACTTGCGCTCGTACATCTCGAATCGCTCGTCGGTCTCGAAGGCCAACGCTCCGTGGACGCGCCCGATGTTGTTGACGATCTGGAGCATCACGGCGGTCAGGCCGAGCAGGGCGATAGATATCGGCGCGACGATTCCGAAGAACCCCACGACGCCCCCGAGGACCAGCGCGTACGAGATGGGGAAGAGGAGCGTCCTCGGACGCACCACGTCAACCCATATCCTGTTCGCAACCCTTTCGGCCATCTGGAGCCCTCCAACGGCGTGCAATGCGTCTGGCAACCAATATCGACAAGTCAAATCTTAGCCGCTCATTAGACCATTGTCCGCGATTGTGTCCTGTGAGCGTAAACTATCTAGGAATGGCAATTCTACGGCAAAAGTGAAACGGACGTGCGATGCGCGAGAAGCTAGAGAAGATCATCCAGGCATACAAGGAGCTCGAGGAGCGCCTCGGCGACCCCGATGTCGTCGGCAACCAGAAGGAATACACGAGGCTTGCCAAGGAGCATGCCCAACAGGGTCCGCTCGCCAAGAAGGCACAGGATTACGTTAACGCGGCCGAGGGGCTCGACTTCGCCAAGGAGCTGCTCAAGACAGAATCCGATCCCGAGATGAAGGCTATGGCCCAAGAGGAGATCGCACTGCAGGAGCGCGCTATCGTCGAACTCGAGGACGAGATCAAGATCATGCTCCTGCCCAAGGATCCCAACGACGACAAGAACATCATCGTCGAGATTCGCGCTGCGGCGGGTGGTGACGAGGCTGCCCTCTTCGCGGGCGACCTCTTCAGGATGTACACGCGCTATGCCGACAGCCAGAGATGGAAGGTCGAGACGATTTCCACTTCCGAGTCCGAGGCTGGAGGCTACAAGGAGATCTCCTTCAAGATCGCGGGCGACAGCGTCTATTCGAAGATGAAGTTCGAGTCGGGCACGCATCGTGTCCAGCGCGTTCCCAAGACCGAGTCGCAGGGCAGGATCCACACCTCCACCGCTACGGTGGCGGTTCTGCCCGAGGTGGACGACGTCGAGGTCGAGATCAATCCCGGCGACCTGCGAATCGATGTCTACCGCGCCAGCGGCCCTGGTGGACAGTGCGTCAACACCACCGATTCCGCGGTGCGCATCACGCATCTTCCCACTGGGCTCGTCGTGCAATCGCAGGACCAGAAGTCTCAGCTGCAGAACCGCGAGGCCGCGATGGCGGTTCTGCGGGCCCGCCTCTACGAGAAGATGCTCGCGGAGCAGCAGGCCGAGCTTGGCGAGCAGCGCCGCAGCCAGATCGGTTCGGGCGACCGTGCAGAGAAGATCCGCACCTACAACGGCCCGCAGGATAGGGTCACCGACCATCGAATCGGCTACAACGGAACCTACAACGGCATTCTCCTCGGAGCTGGCGGCAACGGGCTCGACGAGCTGATCACCGCGCTCATCGCGGCGGATCGCGCCAGACTCCTCGAAGAGTCGATCTAGTCGCGCCCTGAAATGCCATCGATCATCGACAGCGAATCGACCTACTCCTCAGCGCTCGCATCGATCAAGCGCGAGCTCGAGGCTGCGGGCGATTCCAACCCCGTCGTCTCCGCGAATTGGATACTGCGCGAGACCCTCGGGATCTCGGGCTCCGACATGATCCTCAAGGCCAGCGACCTTCTCGATGGCGATCAGGCTGCGGCTTTGGAAAGCGCGCTGATGCGCCGCCTGGCGGGCGAGCCGCTTCAATACATCACTGGCACAGCCCCGTTCAGGTACCTCGATTTGGAGGCCAGGCCCGGGGTGTTCATCCCTCGTCCCGAGACCGAGGTCGCAGTCAGCCAGGTGCTCGAGTGCATCGAGGCGATGCGTGCCGATGGCTTGGCCGATGCGCCCAAGGTAATCGACCTCTGCTGCGGCAGCGGAACGATAGCGGTCTCGATCGCCTCGGAATGTCCGAAAGCGCTGTTGACTGCCGTGGACATCTCCGCTGATGCGGTTGAGCTGACGAAGGCCAATGCGCAGCGAGCGGGGGTTTTCGAGCGAGTATCCGTCATGCAGGGCGACCTTTTCGAGCCGCTAGATGGCGATGCAGGCCTCTTCGACATCGTCGCTTCCAATCCGCCGTACATCCCCACCGCCAAACTCTCCGCCATGCCGCGCGAGGTTCTCGACTACGAGCCTATGCTCGCTCTCGATGGGGGAGAGGACGGGCTCGACACCTTCAGGCTGATCCTCGCACGCCTGCACGAGCACATCGCTTCGGGTGGCTGCTTCATTTGCGAGCTAGATGAGGATGCCCTCGACGCGGCAGCCGAGCTCTGCAAGAAAGCGCCAAACATCGCATTCGACGAAGTGCGCATCGTCGATGACCTCGCCGGCAGGCCGAGGGTTCTCGTAGCGCGCGTTTCCAGCAAGAGGCTAAAGGTTGGCTTCGAGGGAGACGACCGGGCTTTTTCAATGGCAAAGGAGGCCCTCGATCTCAACGCCGCCGTGGTATTCCCGACCGATACCGTCTTCGGCATCGGAGTGAAGGTCGCGCCAGGCTCGAACCCTGCTCTGCTCTTCGAGATCAAGCGCCGTCCCAAGGACTCCGCCATCCCCTGGCTGATAGGCGAACCAGGCGATCTCCTCGAGTATGGCAAGAGCGTTCCAGATTATGCCAAGGCGCTTGCCGAAGCCTTCTGGCCCGGGCCGCTAACGCTGGTGGTCGAGGCTGCCGACGAGATCGGTTCCGAATGGCTAGCCGAAGACCGCACGATAGCTATCCGTTGCCCTAACAGCGACATCGCCCGCAAGCTCATCTCCATCGTCGGAGCACCGTTAGCGACGACGAGCGCGAATATCTCGGGCTGCGGCGCCGTGGCCGACCCCGCCGAGCTCGACCCGCAGCTCATAGGGCAGGTGCCGATCGTCCTCGAGTCGGGCGCCATCGAGAGCGGAATCCCCTCGACGATCGTCTCGTGCATTGGTGATGCGCCGATCATCCTGCGTGAGGGCGGCATATCGGCTGAGGATATCGAAAGCGCGATAGCTGCGCTAGAATAG
Organism: bacterium; assembly: GCA_024698685.1. Taxonomy (GTDB): domain Bacteria; phylum Actinomycetota; class Coriobacteriia; order Coriobacteriales; family CADBOM01; genus RGIG5709. The sequence continues at coordinate 16,253 of JAILQZ010000065.1, read as the reverse complement.
ATTTGCCTGCTGCGTTTAGCGATGGCAGGGGCGGAGGACAAGGCGAAGGGCTGGGAGCTAAGAGGATGAGGATTGCAATCGGTTGCGACCATGCTGGCATCGAGCAGAAGCCGGCAATCGTGGAGTATCTGAGTGCCAAGGGCTACGAGGTCGTCGATCTCGGCTGCTATTCGGCGGAGCGCGTCGACTACCCCGACTACGCGGTCAAGGTGTCCGAGTGCGTCGCCTCCGGAGGTGCGGACTTCGGCATCCTGATCTGTGGAACCGGCATCGGAATGTCCATCGCTGCGAACAAGGTCGCGGGCATCCGAGCGGCCAACGTGACGCGTGCCGACATGGCGCCGCTCGCGCGCCAGCACAACGATGCGAACGTGCTGACGCTCTCCGCTCGCTTCGTCGCCCTCGAGGAGAACGAGGCGATCATCGATGCCTTTCTGGCCGCCGAGTTCGAGGGCGGAAGGCATGAGGGGCGCGTAGCCAAGATCAACGCGCTCGATTAGCGAAAGCGCCGGTCAACGTGCATATGATCGGCTGAAACGACAGGAGCAGACCCGATGGATAGCAACAAGCCGATAGCGGAGCGTCCGAGCTGGGACGAGTACTTCCTCACGATCACGCGCGATGTCGCGGAGCGTTCGACCTGCATACGCAGGCACGTGGGAGCGATCATCGTCAAGGACAAGCGCATCCTCGCAACCGGCTACAACAACGTGCCCTCGGGAATCGCACACTGCACCGAGAGGGGCTGCCTGCGCGACGAGCTCGGCATTCCCAGCGGCCAGAAGCATGAGCTGTGTCGAGGCCTGCACGCCGAGCAGAATGCGGTGATCCAGGCGGCCAAGCACGGCGTATCGATCGACGGCTCAATCGTCTACTGCACCAACCAGCCCTGCGTCGTCTGCGCGAAGATCCTCATCAACGCCGGAGTCACCGAGATCATCTACGAGAATCCCTATCCGGATGCCCTCGCTGAGGAGATGCTCGCCGAGGCTGGAGTCAAGTTGCGCTGCATCGGCGTCGAATAGCTTCCGATTCCCTGAAGGCCTCGAGTAGCCAGCTCCAATACCCCGTCATATGCCGCACCACGAAATGCTGTTTCATGGCGCTCAAACGACCGATTCGCCCGAGCAACCATTGAACCTCATATTTCGGAGTGCTATCCTTTATACGTTTTGGACATACCCAATCTTTCGTAAAAAAAGGAGTGTAACTATGGCTCAGCTAGGTGTTTTCGAAGACGTGCACGATGCTATCGACGCAGCGTGGGCGGCACAGAAGGAACTCATGGAGAACTACACGACCGATGATCGCGATCGCTTCATCGCCAAGATCAAGGAGAGGTTCCTGGAGATCATCGACGAGGAGACCATCAATGAGTTCAACGAGACCGGCTATGGCCGCCTCGACCAGAAGCTCATCAAGAACCGCGAGTCCATCAGCGGCGCAATGGACACCTCCTGCCTCCAGCCCAAGATCATGGCTTCCTCTCGCGGCCTGACCGTTGAGTATCAGGCGCCTTACGGACTCGTCGGAGCCCTCACCCCGGTCACCAACGGAATCGTCACCGTTGCGAACAACGCCATGGACATGATTGCAGCCGGCAATTCCATCGTCTTCAACGCGCATCCCGCGGCGAAGCTCGCTGGTGCTATGGCAGTCGACCTGGTCAACCAGGCCGTCATCGAGTGCGGCGGTCCTGCCAACCTCGCTACGATGTGCAAGGATCCCGACAAGGCATCCCTCGACGTCATCATGTACTCCCCGAAGGTAGACCTCCTCATCGGAACCGGTGGACATCAGATGGTCGAGATGATCATGGCTGCCCCCAAGAAGGTCCTCGCAGCCGGTCCCTCGAACCCGCCTGTAATCGTCGATGAGACCGCCGATGTCGACCTCGCAGCCGAGACCCTCTTCGGCAATGTTGCGTTCGAGAACGGCATGCTCTGCGTCGAGGAGAAGGTCGGATTCGTCGTCGAGAGCGTCTATGACCAGTTCATGGCCAAGATGGCCGAGTGCGGCGCCCGCATCCTCACCGCCGAGGAGGCCCAGAAGGTCGTCGACCTCGCTCTCATCAAGCTCGATGATGGCACCTATGCAGCCAACAAGAAGTACGTCGGCAAGGATGCCAACGTCATCCTCAAGGACGCAGGCGTCGAGCCTTGTGATTACGACCTCCAGGTCGCTCTGATCGAGGCCGACAAGGATCATCCCTATGTCGCAGTCGAGCAGCTCCAGCCGATCTTCCCGGTCGTCAAGGTCGCTGACTTCGAGGAGGCTATGGAGCTCGCTGTCAAGGCCGAGGCAGGCTGCAGGCACACCGCGGTCATCTGGTCCAACGACATCAACCGCATCACCCTCTTTGGCAAGAAGATCGGCACCACCACCTACGTTGCCAACGGCGCTTCCGTCGCGGCTGCTGGCGTGGGCGGCACCGGCTATGGTTCCGCAACCATCGCAACCGGCACCGGCGAGGGCTACACCACCCCGGTCAGCTTCACTCGCGTCCGTCGCTTCGCGTTCGCACAGGGTCAGGGCTACATCATCTAGTTTCTGTAGATGCTCAAGCCGCAGTTGCGCATGAATAGGCGGTAATTCAAATCGCCACGTGGCTGATTCGGTAATCGTTTCAGCTGCGTGGCGATATTGATTGATACAAGGAAACACAGGCATATAGGAGGAACAATGGCTCTAAAGCATTTGAGCGAACTTAACGAGAGGGCACTTGCACTCAAGCCGCATCGTCGCGCCGTCGTAGTCGCCTCTCATGACTCTCACATCCTTCAGGCCGTAGCGATGGCCAAGAAGGACGAGCTCATCGATCCCGTACTCGTCGGCCACGTTGACGAGACCAAGAAGATCCTCGCAGAGCTCGGCGAGTCCGAGGATGGATACGAGTTCATCGAGGCCGATTCCGACGAGGATTGCGCCATCACGGCGATCAAGCTCGTCCAGGATAAGAAGGTCGACATCATCATCAAGGGCATCATCGAGACCCCGACCCTCATGCGCCAGGTCGTCAAGAAGGAGAACAACGTTCTCACCGGCCTCGTCTCCGCATGCGGAATCTTCGAGTCCGAGAAGTACCACAAGGTCTATGCGATGACCGATATGGGAATCAACCAGTTCCCGACCCTCGAGAAGAAGGCCCAGATCATCCAGAACGCAGTCAACTTCCTCACTAAGCTCGGAATCGAGAACCCGAAGGTCGCCGTCCTCTCGTCCACCGAGAGGGTCAACCCCAAGCAGCAGGACACCGTCGAGGCCGCTGAGCTCAAGGCTATGAACGAGCGCGGCGAGATCACCGGCTGCATAGTCGAGGGCCCGATCTCCCTCGACCTCGCGCTCATGGCGGAATCCGCCAAGACCAAGGGCTATTCCAGTCCGGTCGCAGGCGACGCCGACCTCCTCATGGTTCCCGACATCGTCTCCGGCAACCTCCTCGTCAAGGGCATCGGAATCTTCGGCGGCCCGAAGTCCATGGACGCCGTCCTCGGCTGCGTAGTGCCGATCGTCTTCGGTTCCCGTGGAGGCCCGATCGAGGCCAAGTACAACTCCATCGTCCTTGCAGCCATCACTGCTGGCGAGTAATCAGGAAGGAATGAAAATGGCTAAGCTTCTTTGCCTGAACTTCGGTTCCACCTCCACCAAGATGGCAGCCTTCGAGAACGACGAGAAGATCTTCTCGAAGAGCTACACCCCCGGTGAGGACGGATATCCCAAGTTCAAGAACCTTGCAGAGCACCAGGAGTACGCGATCGACCTCGCAGCGAAGAACCTCGCGGAATATGGCCTGACCTTCGAGGACATCGATGCATTCGTCGCCCGCGGCGGCGGTATGATGACCACCAGCTCGGGCACCTTCGCGATCAACGAGATCCTCATCGAGGACACCAAGAAGGTCGGAAACGAGCAGCATCCCGGCAAGCTCGGAAACCGCATCTGCTTCGCCCTTGGCCAGAAGTACGGCAAGCCCGCATTCGTAGTCAACCAGCCCTCCAGCGATGAGCTCATCGAGGAGGCTCGCTACACCGGCTTCAAGGACATCTATCGCCATAGCGACATCCACGCCCTCAACCAGAAGGAGGTTTGCTATCGCTATGCTGCCTCCATCGAGAGGAATTACGAGGATCTCAATCTCATCGTCTGCCACATTGGCGGCGGCATCTCCGTCACCGCCCATCGCAAGGGCAAGATGATCGACTCCAACAACATCATCATGGGCGATGGCCCGATGGCCCCCACCCGTTCCGGCACCATCCCGGCCATCCCGCTGATCGAGATGTGCTTCAGCGGCAAGTACGAGATGATGGAGCTCATCATGCGCGTCATGAAGAACGGCGGCCTCAAGGACCACCTCGGCACCGATGATGCGCGCATCGTCGAGCAGCGCATCGAGGAAGGCGACGAGTACGCGAAGATCATCTACGACACCATGCTCTACCAGATCTCCAAGTATGCTGGCGAGATGGCGGTTGCCCTCGAGGGCAAGGTCGACCAGATCCTCATCACTGGCGGTATGGCGCGCAGCAAGTACGTCACCGACTACATCTCCGGCAAGCTCGCATGGATCGCGCCGAGCACGGTCATCCCGGGCGAGTTCGAGATGGAGGCGCTCGCTGCTGGCGCGATGCGCGTTCTCAGCGGACAGGAGGAGGCCAAGGAGTACACCGGCATCCCGGTTTGGACCCCTCCGGTAGTTGACTAGCTTTACTGGCCAAAGTAATGCTGTGTGTGGCGGGCATTTCGTGAGCAAATGCCCGCCATTTTCACATCCATCAGCCCTTACATTTGAAAAACAATTCCGCAATTGCGCTTCCGCGCATTCCCAACGCGAGCAAAAATGGCCATCTACCTGCGGAAATGCTACTAATCGCATGATGATTCCACACTGTCGCATCATGAATCGCAGCACAATCCGCCGCATCGCTGCGCCCAAGCGCTTCAATTGATACAATTAGCGTGCATGCAGTTCAGCGAAAAGTGCGTCGGTTGGCGCCCTTTCATCGTTTAACTTGCTAAGTGCGCAGATGGGAAATTGCGATGTTGGCTGCACTCATCGGTTGCATTGCCGGAGCGGTAGGCGCTGCACCGTTGCTCTCAACCGAATATCTGAGGAAGGCAAGGCTTCGCAAGGGGAAGGAAACCAGCATAGCCTTTCTGCTTGGGCTGGTGCTCATATCCCTGGTGTTGATGAGCGCTTTCCTGATCGTCTGCGCGAAGGTGAGCAAGCCGTCGCTCCTGGCATTCGCGATTGGAATGATGGTCACCTTCCTTGTTTTGATCTTGGTGGTCTCGCTTGTGCGAATCAAGAGGTTCGGGAAATGAGCAGGGAAGCCTAGGGGATAGGGGTAGCGCGCATATGAGCCCAATGGAGCAATTCGGACCTGCAATGCAAGAGGTCATCGCCCACAAGGCGAGCGCACCTGTAACCCCGTTCATGAGCCAATATACCGTATGGTTGATCATCGCAGTTTGCGTATGCATTCTGGTCATGGTTCTGGCTGCCAAGAAGGTCTCGCTCATCCCCGAGGGAAGGTTCTTCTCCGGTATCGAGCAGCTCACAAACTGGTTCCGCTGGGATATCGGCTACAACACCATCGGCCCTGAGGCCGACAAGCACATCCCGTTTCTTGCCGCGCTCTTCTTCTTCATCCTCACCTCTAACCTGATCGGCCTCATTCCGGGAGTCGCGTGCCCGACGGGCGTCATAGGCACCACGTTCGCGTTGGCGCTCGCCTCGTTCATCTACTTCAACTACTACGGCTTCAAGACGCATGGATTCCTCAAGTACATGAAGTCGTTCGCGCCCGAGGGAGTCTTCTTCCCGATGAACATCATCGTCTGGCTTCTCGAGCTCATCTCTTGCTTCGTAAGGCTTGTCACGCTGGCGGTTCGACTCTTCGCCAACATGTACGCAGGCCATCTCATCCTCGGAGCATTCGCGCTGCTCAGCGCACTGTTCTTCGCACCTATTCTCCAGGGCTTCACCGGTGGCGCGCTTCTCGGAGCACTGCCTTCGGTTCTCTGGATGGCGTTGTTGATCTTGATGTATGCGATGGAGATCATGGTCGCGTGCATCCAGGCATATGTGTTCACGATGCTGTCGGCCGTCTATATTCAGCTGGCCATCGCAACGGAGCACTAGGAGTTGGATTCAAGGCGTCTCGGTCGCCAGCCGAGGCGTCTATGGAAGGGTTCAATCGATATTGGATCGATAGATCGATAGGAGGCAATTGTGAGTGCGTTCGCTATTGGAATCATCGGATATGGCCTTGGAGTCATAGGCGCCGGCATCGGCATCGGACTCTCCGCGCATGGAGCGGCAACCGGTATGGCTCGCCAGCCTGAGATGCAGAGCCGTCTCTTCACCGTCTTCATCCTCGGTGCGGCATTCTCCGAGGCGCTGGCACTTATCGGTCTCGTCCTCGCGCTTATCGCCTAACCGCCGCGAGATAGGCTTCAAGTCATTTCGTTTGGTTGGAGGTAATGCAGTGAAGAAGAGCAAGATGGCAAGAAGGGTTGCCTTGGTGGCCTTGCTGGCATCGTCTCTGATGCTGGCCCTGCCCTCGCTGGCCTTCGCTTCAGAAGGCGGCGGCATCTCGCTGCTCATCCCGAATCTGTACGAGTTCATCCCGATGGTGATCGCGTTCATCCTCGTCTGGATCATTCTCGCGAAGTACGCCCTGCCGGTTATCTTCGGCATGGAGGACAAGCGCAGGAACAAGATCAAGGGCGATCTGCAGTCCGCTGAGGACAGCATGGTAGAGGCGCTCAAGCTCGTCGAGCAGCGTGAAGCCGAGCTCGGCAGCGCCAAGGACGAGGCTGCCAAGATCATCTCGGACGCCCGCAAGACGAGCGAGTCGACGGCTGCGCAGATACGCCAGGACGCGCAGGATGAGGCCCAGAGCATCATCGCCAGGGCCCATTCGACCATTGAACTCGATGAGAAGAACGCCCTCAGGGAACTGCAGGCAACAGCGGCCGAGCTTTCGATAGCGGTTGCCAGCCGCCTGATCGGCGAGGACCTCAACGATGAGCAGCATCGCGCGATCATCGAGCGCTATGTTGCGGAGGCAGGTAGCTTCAATGGCGATTGATCGCAACGTCCTCAAGCAGAAGATCTCGGTTTACGCCAACGCGATCATCTCCGTGGCAGGGGATGATAGGGACGCGCTGTGCGCAATCGACGGCGAGCTTGCCGAGATCGTGGCGCTGAGGCAGAGCAACAACGACCTGATTCGCGCGTTCTGCGACACGAGCTTCTCTCCCGAGGCGCGTCAGAGCGCTGCGGCGGAGGTGTTCGCCGATTGCGATGAGGGACTTGCGACCATTCTCGGAGTCATGGCCTATGAAGGCGACTTCGAGCTGATTTCGCTGGTTGCCGAGGAGTACACGAGGCTTGCCGAGGCGGAGCTTGGCAGCGTGATCGTGGATGTCACGACGGTCGTCGAGCTTGACGACCACCTGCGGGAGGTCATCGGCAAGAAGCTCGCCGACGACTTCGGCAAGCCGGCGATACTGCGCGAGCACATCGACAAGTCGATTCTCGGCGGAATAATCATGAGTGCGCACGGAAAGTGCATAGATGCCAGCTTGGCATCGAAGATCGAGGAGGCACGCAACGTGCTCTCGACTTTGCCTACTGGAGGTGAAATTTAAATGGGAAAGATCTCCGCTAGCGCGATCGACGCAGCACTGCGCAAGCAGCTCGAGTCGTTGAATGCAAGCGTTGAATCTCGCGAGGTTGGAACCGTCATCCAGGTTGGAGATGGAATCGCCCGCATCGAGGGGCTCAAGGGCGCGATGTCCGGTGAGCTGCTCGAGTTCGATGGCGTGAACGGCGAGAAGGTCTACGGACTTGCTCAGAACCTCGAGGAATACGAGATCGGAGCCGTTCTGCTCGGCAACGTCACCAGCGTCAAGGAAGGCGCTGCTGCGAGGACCACGGGCCGCATCGTCGAGGTCCCCTCGGGTAGGGGAATGATTGGCCGCATCGTCAACCCGCTCGGCATGCCGATTGACGACAAGGGCGACATCGTGCCCGAGGGCTACCGCCCCGTCGAGTTCAGGGCACCAGGCGTCATCGAGCGCCAGCCCGTATCCGAGCCGATGCAGACCGGTCTTCTCGCAGTCGACTCGATGATTCCGATCGGTCGCGGCCAGCGCGAGCTGATCATCGGCGACCGCCAAACCGGTAAGACCGCAATCGCCGTCGACGCGATCATCAACCAAAAGGGCAAGGACATGATCTGCGTCTACGTCGCGATCGGTCAGAAGGCGTCGACCGTGGCCACGGTCGTCGAGACGCTCGAGCGCTATGGCGCTATGGAGTACACGATCGTTGTCGTCGCCTCGGCATCCGATTCGGCTCCTCTGCAGTACATCGCTCCGATGGCGGGCGCCGCTATCGGCGAGTACTTCATGTACAACGGTGAGGATGGCCAGCCGGCCAGCGAAAGCAACCCCGGCCGCCACGTCCTCTGCATATACGACGACCTCTCGAAGCAGGCAACCGCCTACAGGCAGATGTCGCTGACCCTGCGCCGTCCTCCGGGACGCGAGGCCTATCCTGGCGACGTCTTCTACCTGCATAGCCGTCTGCTCGAGCGCGCGGTCAAGCTCTCCGACAAGAACGGCGCGGGCTCTCTGACCGCTCTGCCGATCATCGAGACCCAGGCAGGCGACGTTTCGGCATACATCCCGACCAACGTCATCTCGATCACCGACGGGCAGATCTTCCTGCAGTCCGACCTCTTCTACCAGGGCCAGCGCCCCGCCATCAATGTCGGAATCTCGGTTTCCCGAGTTGGAGGAAGCGCCCAGGTCAAGGCCATGAAGCAGGTCGCCGGATCGCTGCGCCTCGATCTCGCGGCATATCGCGAGATGCAGGCGTTCGCGCAGTTCGGAAGCGACCTCGACAAGTCGACGCAGGACCAGCTCGCTCGAGGCGAGAGGATGACCGAGCTCCTCAAGCAGGGTCGTTACGTGCCGATGCACGTTGAGGACCAGGTTCTCTCGATCTTCGCGGGCAACAACGGCTATCTCGATGACCTCGAGGTCAAAGAGGTGTTGCAGTTCCGCGCGGGCCTCATCGAGTTCTTCACCGCCCATTATCCCGACCTGCGCGAGCAGATCGTCTCCGGCGGCAAGATCTCCGACGAGCTCGCGGACAAGCTCAGGGCGGCTATCGAGGAGTTCAAGCCTCAGTTCGTCTACGAGGATTAGGAGCCTTTCTAGATGGCAAACCTTCGTGACATACAGAAGCGCATAAACTCGGTTCAGTCGACGAGGCAGATCACGAGGACCATGGAGATGGTCGCCGCTGCCAAGATCCGCAAGGTCACCGAGCGCGTGCAGCAGATCACGCCCTATGCGACCACTGTTGTCGAATCCTGCGTAAGGCTCGCGCAGGAGGATCTGACGCGCGTGCACCCGCTGCTCGAAAGGCATGCAGAGGAGAAGAACGCGCTCATAATCGTTGTCGTTTCCGACAAGGGCCTCGCGGGATCGTTCAACTCGTCGGTCCTCAAGGCCACCGAGCATCTCGCCGCAGAGCTGAAGGAGCAGGGAATCAGCTCCGAGTACGTCGCATGCGGGAAGAAGGCCATGCAGTACTTCAAGTTCCGCAACATCCAACCCGTTGCGGAGTACAAGGACCTTTCGGCATTCCCGTCGCTTGAGCAGGCGCTCGAGATCTCGCTGACCTGCTACCACAATTACTCAGAGCGCAAGCTCGATCGCGTCTACATCATCTACAACCACGCCCGCAACGCAGCCGACCAAGATCTGATCTCGCTGCCGATCCTTCCGATCTCCGCCGACTCGATCAAGCTCAAGGTTCCCTTCGACGAGGGAATCGAGGAGGAGATCACCCCGGCTAGGTCGGATTACGACTACGAGCCAGATGCCTACGAGGTGCTCAACACGCTGCTTCCGATGTATCTGCGCGTGCAGATCTTCCACGCTCTGGTAGATTCGGCCGCAGCCGAGCAGGGTGCTCGTCGCAAGGCGATGAAGGCTGCTACGGATAACGCCTCGGAGATGGTGGAGACGCTCACCAGGATCTTCAACAGGGCCCGCCAAGGGGCCATCACCACCGAGATCACCGAGATCGTCGGCGGTGCTGCCGCTTTGGAGGATTGATCGCAATGGAAGAAAAGGACAGGAACATGAACGTTGGACATATCGTGCGCATAGTCGGTGCTGTCGTCGACGTCGAGTTTTCGGCCGATACGCTGCCTCAGATCTACAACGCGCTGACCGTCGACGCCGAAACCCCGATTGGTCGCGTCAAGACCGTCCTCGAGGTTCAGGCTCACCTGCCGGGCAACATCGCCCGTACGGTCGCGATGTCTTCGACCGATGGACTGCAGCGTGGCATCGAGGTCATCGACACCGGCGCTCCGATCCAGATGCCGGTTGGCGAGAACACCCTCGGCCGCATCTGGAACGTAATCGGCGAGGTGGTCGATGGTGGAGAGATGCCGCAGATCGACCAGACCTATCCGATCCATCGCCCTGCGCCTGAGTTCGAGGAGCTCACCACTTCGACTGAGATCTTCGAGACGGGCATCAAGGTCATCGACCTGCTCGAGCCGTACATCAAGGGCGGCAAGACCGGCCTGTTCGGAGGTGCAGGCGTTGGCAAGACGGTCATCATCATGGAGCTCATCAACAACCTGGCGCAGGAGCACGGCGGCACGTCGGTCTTCTGCGGAGTAGGAGAGCGCACCCGTGAGGGCACCGACCTCTTCCTCGAGATGAGCGAGTCGGGAGTCATCAACAAGGCCTGTCTGGTTTATGGTCAGATGAACGAGCCGCCAGGAGCGCGCCTGCGCGTCGGACTCGCCGGCCTCACCGTTGCCGAGTACTTCCGCGATCAGGGCCAGGATGTTCTGCTCTTCATCGACAACATCTTCCGCTTCACGCAGGCGGGTTCAGAGGTATCGGCGCTTCTCGGCCGCATGCCCTCCGCAGTTGGCTATCAGCCCACCCTGGCAACGGAGATGGGCGACCTGCAGGAGCGCATCACCTCCACGAAGAAGGGTTCGATCACTTCCGTGCAGGCGATCTACGTTCCCGCAGACGACCTCACCGACCCTGCCCCTGCAACCGCGTTCATCCACTTGGATGCAACCACCGTTCTCTCGCGCTCCATCGCCGAGCTCGGCATCTATCCTGCAGTCGACCCGCTCGAGTCCACCTCTCGCGCCCTGTCCGCCGAGGTTCTGGGCGAGGAGCACTATCGCGTGGCCACCACGGTCCAGAGGATCCTCCAGGAGTACAGCGACCTGCAGGACATCATCGCGATCCTCGGCATGGACGAGCTCACCGAGGAGCAGAGGCTCGTCGTCACGCGCGCCCGCAAGCTCCAGCAGTTCCTCGGCCAGCCCTTCCATGTTGCCGAGCAGTTCACCGGCAACCCTGGCAAGTACGTCAAGCTCGAGGACACCATCCGTTCGTTCGCAGCGATCATCGATGGCGAATGCGACCACATCCCCGAGCAGGCGTTCCGCTACAAGGGCGCCATCGAGGAGGTCTACGAGGCCTACGAGGCGATGAAGGACTAGGAGAGCCCTCAGATGGATTCCGTCATGAAATGCGAGATCGTCTCGATGGAGCACCGCCTATTCACGGGCGAGGCTACGTTCGTCTCCGTTCCAGCGCTCCCCGGTGCGATGGGCTTCTACCCCAAGCACTCGCCGGTCATCGCTCCGCTCGGTTCTGGCATCATCAAGATCGTCAACGGCAATGAGGCCGAGCCGATTCTCTTCGCCGTGCGCGGCGGATACGTCGAGAACGATGGCGCACGCGTCACCATCCTTGCGGACTACGCCGAGAACATGGCCGATCTCACAGTGGAAGGCCTCAAGCAGAAGATCGCAGGCATCGAGGAGAAGCTTGCCGCGATCAACGATGGCTACACGAGCCGCATCAGGCTCACGACGCAGGACTTGGAGTGGAACAAGAGGCTGCTTTCGATGGTCGAATCGCAGTAGCAGATCTCAACAAGACAACTTGTTCGTGCCATTTAACGGGCGAATCGGAAGCGGTTCGCCCGTTTGTTGTGAATATGGTGTGCGCTCCGCGCGGAGCAACGGGGCATTTGCATTCCCATGCTATATAATTTGAATTCGCGCGCTCAAAGGCGCGTGGGGTTGATTGCGCCCATATGCGCTGATGCCGAAATGATCCGATGCAACGCAAGAGGTAGCTGCCGGATGATGACTTTGAGACATATCGTGGTTCTTGGCCTTGTAGCCTTCTTGGCCACGTATGCGCTCGTTCCGCTTGTGCGCAAGCTCGCGATCAAGGTCGACGCGGTGGATTATCCCGATGCGCGCAGGGTCAACACCGAGCCGATACCCCGTATGGGTGGACTTGCGATGATTGGAGGCCTGCTCGTCGCGATCGTCGTCGAGCTTCTCGGCGAGCACTTCCTGCATTGGTATGGCTTCTTCACTACGCATACCCTTGGCGTCAACTACCTCATAGTCCTCGCAGGCGCACTGGTGGTTGCCGCTGTAGGCGTGATCGACGACATCAAATCCATCAAACCGCTTGCAAAGCTGCTCGGTCAGATTCTCGGCGCAGTGATAATCACCCTCGGCGGCGTGCTGATCTCGCACGTGAGCAATCCCTTCGGTCCCGGGCTGATCCACTTCGGATGGCTTGCCTATCCGCTCACGGTCATCTACCTTGTGGTCTTCATGAATGCGATCAACCTCATCGATGGCCTCGATGGCCTCGCAGCTGGAATCGTTTGCATCGCGGCGATCGCGCTCTTTTCGACGGCGCTCTTCATGTGGAGGGTGGAGACCGCATTCCTCAGCATGCTCCTCATCGGCATGACCGCGGCGTTTCTGCGCTACAACTTCCATCCGGCTTCTATATTCATGGGAGACTCGGGTTCGCTGTTCCTGGGTATGATGATCGGCGTCGTCTCGATTCTCGGCATCATGAGGGCATCGACCGTAGTCGTCTTGATCTCGCCCTTCATCGTCGCGGCGATTCCCTTCATCGACAGCCTCGCGGCAATCATCAGGCGCATCAAGCGCCATCAGCCCATTCAGCAGGCTGACAAGGATCACCTGCACCACAGGCTGTTGCGCAGCGGCCTCAATCAGAGGCAGGCCGTTGGAATTGTTTGGGGCTGGACCTTCCTCCTCGGCATCTGCGCATTCTTGATCACGATGTTCCCGGGTTGGCTCACTTGGCTGATCGTGATCGTCCTCATCGTCGCCTCGTTCGTCATCTTCTACAAGACTGGCATCTTCGAGATGGTCCTGCGCCATTACTACAATCCGCGCTCGCAGGATGGGTCGGAATCTGACGAGTCTGGCGAGTAGGGCGAGCTGGCAGCAGGAGGATGGAACATGCAGGGCAAGGGGCTCATCCACGTTTATCGCGGCTATGGGAAGGGAAAGACCACAGCGGCCCTAGGACTTGCTGTGCGTGCCTCGGGACGCGGCCTGAAGGTCTTCATCGTGCAATTCCTCAAGGAGATCGACAGCGGTGAGATCGGCCAGCTAGAGAAGCTCGATGGGATCACCATCGTGCGCGGCAAGGGCAGCATCGGCTTCACCGACAACATGACCGAAGAGGACTTCGCACGTGCGAGGGAGATCCACAACTCCAATCTGCGCACGGCACTCGGTTGCGTCGAGGCGGGGGAGTGCGACTTGTTGATACTTGACGAGGCGCTCGATGCCATCCAGATGGAGCTGCTCGATGAGGAGATGTTCGGCAACCTCGTGCGCAACAAGCCCGATGCGCTCGAACTTGTGATTACAGGTCATAAGCCGATCGAGTGGGTCGATGAATGCGCAGACTACGTCACCGAGATGGTGAAGAGAAAGCACCCCTACGACCAGGGAATCTACGGTCGCAGGGGCATCGAGTTCTGATCGGTGCCGAGCTGAAGGCGCTCGGACGCTGCCTAGTAGTGGATCACCACCGGCATTCCAACGTATACCAGTCCGTAGAGCGCTCGTGCATCGCTCATCGACATGTTGATGCAGCCGTGCGAGCCGAATCCATTCCTGTACCTGTTGCCGCCGAACGAGGACTGCCACGTTGCATCGTGGAATCCAACGCCGGTCCACGTGACGCGCGCCCAGTAGGCAACGGGAGACTCGTACTCGTATATTGGCTTGCCGTCCTCGGTCTTGCCGGTAACCTCTCCGCGCAGCGTCTTGTTGCGCTGGATCTCGAGGATCGTGTAGACGCCGGTTGGGGTGGCGCGCTTGGGAGTGGGCGCTCCGGTGACGACAGGTGCGCTCAGGGCAACCTTTCCGCCTTTGATGACGTAGACATGCTGCGTTGAGATGTTGACCTCGATCCAGTCGTCGCCCCAGTCGGTCTTGCCGTGGGTTTTGGCCTCGGAGGAGTAATAGGGCTTGCGGCTCTGGCTCTCCTTGGTGTCGATCATGGCCAGGATCGATTCGACCTCCTTGCTCTGGTCGATCTTCCAGCCGTAGGTGCCGCCCTCGACGGTGTAGGTGTTGCCATTGCCGACCGACTTGAACTTCCTCTTCTCGCCGAGCGTGTCGTACTTCTTCGCGAAGTCCTTGACCCATGCTTTGACCTTGCTCTTGTCGACGGTGACCGAGTCATCGTCGTTGATCGTCAGCCACTCGAAGATCTCCTTGCCGTCGAGTACGTATGTCTTGCCATCGCCCATATCGTAGGTGAGTGCGAAGGGAACGTACTTGTTGTACGTCTCGACCTGCTTGGCCAGTTCCTCGTTGTCGGAGGTGATCTCCGGCGCGATGTAGAGGTTCTCTTCATCGAGATCGAGCGCGGTCTCGCCGTGGGAGACCCTGTCGGTGATCGCCGGGACGAGCTTCTCGGTGTCGACGGTAGTGCCGGGATTCTCAGCCACGATCTCGTATTCCTTGCCGTTGAACTGCGGATATGCGTTCTCGGGGGCAACGAATTTGCTCGGGGTGTTGCAGTCGAGCGCCGCAACCTTCTTGTTGAACGCATCCTCGTTGTAAGCATAGGTGACGCGATAGTCGCCGAAGTCCTTGTGCAGCAGGAACTTGGCCAGTCGCGTAGGCCAGAAGAACTCGTTCTGCGCGTCGAGCAGCGCCTGGACCTCACCATTGGGCTCGTAGGCGAACTCGATATCCGCTCCGTTGATGGTCTCGGTGACGTCGTTGCGCTCGGTTATCGTCAGCGAGTAATCGCCAGCCTTCTCCGCGAGCATGCTCTCGACGCTGGCGACGCTCTTCCAGGAGACATCCTCGCCGTTGATCTTCGAGTTGATGCCGAAGTGCGACATGAAGAAGAAGGCGAGGCCGAGATAGGCAAGGAGGATCGCGCCGAAGATGCTTCCGAAGGTTATCAGGAGGATCTTCCTCCTATGCTTGCGCTTTGCGGCCTTCTCTTCGGCGGAGAGCTCGGCCTTCTTCGCGACCATCTCGGCGGTGGAATTGGGAACGAGGGTCGACAAGGCCATGGTAACTGCGGCATCATCGTCGAGCTGGTCGATTTCTCCAGCGTTAGCGGCTATGTGTGCACCGCCAGCGCCCTTTGAGTGCGCGCCAGTGTAGGGGACGATTCCGGTATCCTCGAAATCTTCCTCATCCATCTCGCCGTTGACTTCGTATTCGACGTCGTCGTCGACATGCTCTGCCTCGAGGAGGATATCCTCCTCGCCATCGATCTCGAAATCGGAATCGGGCAGCTCGCCCTCAGGCGACTCGAACTCCTCGGAGTTTTCATTCTCCGAGGGCTCGTCCTTTTTCTTGAACCTGTTGAAAATGCTCATCAGTGGCTTTGCTTCTTCGTTTAGTGTGCGTTTCCTGTTGCATTCTATACTATTCTTCTGCGATCAAGGAGCTTGCAATTCCCCGCAACTCATATCATTGCGCCAAGCGAACGGCGCGTGTCTACTTGACGATGAGGACAGGCATGCTCGCATAGCGAAGGACTCCGGTGCTGACGCTGCCCATTATTCCTCGGATGGCGCCAAGTCCGCGGCTTCCCATGATTATGAGGTCGCAACGGATCTTCTCAGCGTATTCGACGATGTCGTCGACAGGGGACATGCCGGGTATGAGTGTGAGCTTGACCCTGTCATCGACTTCTGCGATGTGGTCGGCGATTAGCGCCTTGATATCCTCGTATTCGTTCTGCAGCTCATTGGTGGCAGCTTGGATGATGCTTTTGACATCGGAGAACTGGGATTCGGCAGAGTATGCGTAGTTGGCGTAGTTGCCCTGCAGGGAAGACTTGGGAATGACCGC
>JAILQZ010000091.1 GCA_024698685.1 bacterium | reverse complement strand
ATCGAGATCGGCGTGGGCTCGCGCGACGGGTCGCCGCTCATGCGCACGCCCGTGCCCGGATGCGGCTGATGTCCGGTCATCGCGGTGGTCGAGTTGTCCAGGACGATGATCTTGATCTCGTTGCCGTTGTAGATGCTGTTGACAACCCCGGTGATTCCCGAGGCGAAGAATGTGGAATCGCCGATGAACGCGAAGCAGGTCGCATCGGGCTCGGCGATCTTCATGCCCTGCGCGATGGTGATGTCGGCACCCATGCACAGGCACGTGTCGACCATGTCGAGCGGCTGCGCATTGCCGAGCGTGTAGCACCCGATATCGCCGCAGAAGAACGCCTTCCTCCCCTGCATCGCCTTCTTGACCGCGTAGAACGAGCCACGGTGAGGGCAGCCCGCGCAGAGAACCGGAGGCCTGGTGGGAAGCTCGAATCCATCGCTGGAGGCGTCGCGCTTGGAGGCCATCCTCCTGATGCCGATCCCGAGCCTGGAGAGGTAGCTCGCCAGCTCGCTGGCGACCGCATCGACGGAGCTCTCCCCCGCCGCGCGCACGAAGCCGTCGTGCTTGCCGTGAACGTCGGCGCCGATGTGCCTCTTGCCGCAGACCGCTATGAGCGCGTCCTCGATCACGCCGTCGAGCTCCTCGAAGCAGATGACGTTGTCGACACCCTCTAGGAAGCGCGCGCCGAGGTCCTCCGGGAACGGGAACGGCGTGGCGACCTTGAGCAGCGAGACCGAGATCGTCTCGCCCAGCTCGATGAACCTGGATATCTCGTCCAGCACCTCGCGAACGTACGTGTAGCTAACACCTCCGCACGCGATGCCGATGCGCCATGAGGGATCGTTGCCGCCGATGACGAGCTCCTCGATCGTGTTGAGCCTGTAGCTCGAGAAGCGCTCCGCGATGATCGGGAGCCTCTCGTTGATCTCGCAATGGGCCTGATAGGCGCGCCTCGGAAACTCGATCCACTTCGGGCTGCGCGTAAACCCCGCTATCTCGCGCTCTTCGCGCGAGTCGGAGATGTCGACCACCGCGCCGCCGTGACTTACGCGCGTAGTCGTGCGCAGGATCACCGGCGTGGAAAACTCCTCGGAGATGGCAAATGCGTCGGAGACCATCTCGTAGGCTTCTTGTGGGCTGATCGGGTCGAACACCGGCACCTTGGAGAAGCTGGCGAATCTGCGGGTATCCTGCTCGGTCTGGCTCGAGATCGGGCCCGGGTCGTCCGCGACCAGCACTACGAGACCGCCTCCGACTCCGATGTAGGCCGAGCACATGAACGGATCGGATGCCACATTGAGCCCAACCTGCTTCATCGTCACCATCGCGCGCGCTCCGCAATAGGAAGCGCCCGCGGCGATCTCCATGGCGGCCTTCTCGTTCGTCGACCATTCCACATGGATGTTGCCAGGGTTGTTCTTCGCTATAGTCTCGAGAACCTCGGTCGAGGGGGTCCCCGGATAGCCGCTCACAACTTTGACTCCTGCAGCGATGGCACCGAACGCGACCGCCTCGTTGCCCATTGATAGCCTCTTCACCATTTCTCTCCTAAGATGCCCGCTGAACAGCGCGAATAACCATCTATGATTCCATCATAGCTATGCTATAGGGAAATCGCAGAGCGCGCCGCCCGAACGCGCGCGCCATCTGCGGCCAATGCAAACGATACCCGAGAAGGAGGGAAGCGGGAAGCCGGCAAGAGTCCGCTAACGAGGCAACCGCGAGAACATGAAGGAAGAGACTTTCAGCCAGATCAAGACCATGCTCTCCACCATCAAGGAGAAGAGCGCCTTCTACAACAAGAAGTTCGAAGGGATCGACATGGGAGACGTGAAGACCGAAGAGGACTTCCGAAACCTCCCGTTCACCACCAAGGACGACCTCAGGGAGGCCTATCCGCTGGGACTGGCCGCAGTGCCGGATGAGAAGATCGTGCGCATACACTCCTCCTCGGGCACCACGGGCACACCTGTCATCATCCCCTACACCGCCAAGGACGTTGCCGACTGGGCCATCCAATTCAAACGCTGCTACGAGATGGCGGGCATCACCCCCAAGGATCGCATCCACGTCACCCCGGGCTACGGCCTGTGGACCGCTGGCATCGGCTTCCAACTCGGAGCCGAGCTGCTCGGCGCGATGGTCATCCCGATGGGCCCTGGCAACACCGAGAAGCAGCTTCGCATGATGATCGACATGGAGTCGACCGTGCTATGCGCCACCTCCTCCTATGCGCTGCTGCTCGCCGAGGCCATCGCCGAAAAGGGCATCGGCGACCAGATCAAGCTCCGCAAGGGCGTCATCGGCAGCGAGCGTTGGGGCGAGAAGATGCGCAACAGGATCGCTAACGAACTTGGCGTCGAACTCTACGACATCTACGGCCTCACCGAGGTCTACGGCCCCGGAATCGGCATCAACTGCCAGCACAACCACGAGATGCACTACTGGGATGATTACGTGTACTTCGAGATCGTCGACCCCAAGACCGGCGAGAACCTGCCCGACGGCACCTTCGGCGAGCTCGTCATCACCACGCTGCAGAAGGAAGGCGCCCCGCTCATCCGCTTCAGGACACACGACCTCACGCGCATCGTCCCCGGAGAATGCCCCTGCGGCTCCGAATTCCCGCGCATCGACACGCTGATCGGCCGCACCGACGACATGATCAAGGTCAAGGGCGTCAACATCTTCCCCGCCCACGTCGAGGAGGTCCTCGCGCTCATCGGCGACGCGAGCAGCGAGTACCAGGTGATGATCGACCACCTCAACGGCCGCGACATCATGACCGTCTTCTTCGAGACCCCGGTCAGCAAGGACGACTACAAGGTCGTCGAGGAGCAGGTGACCGAGGTGTTCAAGAACCGCATCGGAATCAAGATCGAGGCTAAGGCGGTCCAGATGGGCGATCTCCCGCGCAGCGAGAAGAAGAGCAACCACATCTTCGACAACAGGTACTAAGCGGAATATTCGGCTTCACGAAAGCGACGGGCGGGTCTAGATTTCGACCCGCCCGTTTTCATTGCGCCTGGAAGTGGCCCTGATCTGAGATTCGCTAGCCTTGCTGCGTGTCGCCGCCCTTCAGAGGTCTCTTGGCCTTGCGGCCATGCGTGAAGTAGTAGGCGAATATCGCAAGGAAGCAGATTCCAGCGCCAGAATAGAGCATCGCTTGGTACCCGAACCCGCCTACGATGAATCCCATGAGGAACGGCGAGAGCGCCGACGCCCCGTCGCAGATGAAGAAGTAGGTTCCTATCGCCTGAGTGGTCTGCTCCGGCCTGACATTCTTGATGACCACCGCCTGGCCGATCGAGAGGGAGATTCCGAAGCCAGCAGCATTGAACAAGCCGCTGAGGACCAGCAGGAACGGGCCATGTGCGTTTGCGATCATGATGAACGCGATGATCTGCATGCAGATCGATGGGTAGACGATCACGTTCTCGCCGTGACGGTCCATCACTCGCCCGAAGATCGGGCGGAAGATGAGGTTGCCCGTCGCGAACATGAGGAAGGTGAAGGGCGCGAAGAACTCGAGGCCGAGTTCGATCGCGTAGCTGTTGAGGAACGAGTTGATCGCCATGTACGCGAACGCCATGAGGAACATGAACGTCGTGGTGAGCGCGGCCTTCGGCAGGAAGAAGCTTCGCAGAGTGAAGCCCTGCGCCTTGGCCTGCGCGGCGAGCTCGACATCGCGCTTTCCGGAGCTGATGAACAGCACCGCGAGGAAGGAAGCGCCCGTGATGATGCTGGCCACGATGAACAGCGCCGTGAAGCTGACCTCGTTGCCGATGAATATTCCCAGCATCGGGCCTACGCCGGTGCCGATCGATGTCGAGAGCATGTAGATGCCGGTGCCCTCTCCCATGCGGTCCTTCGGGAAGCTCGAAAGGACAAGCGATGGCAGGATCGTCGCGGCGACGCCGAAGACCAGCCCGTGCAGGACGCGCACGACGAGCAGCAAGGCGTAGGAGTACGAGGTGAGGAGATAGAGCAGGTGGAACGCGAACATCGCGCCAAGCGAGATGACCGCGGTGTTCTTCTCCCCGATGATGCTGGCGTACCGCCCGACGACCACCCTGCCGAGCAGACCTCCAACCATGAAGATCGAGGCGGCAAGACCGGCAAGGCTGTCGGAGCAGGCGAACGAGACCACCGCGTAGCGCGCCATGACCGTGATCGTCAGCAGATAGGCGCTTACGGTTACAAGATTGGCAAAGAAGAGCAGGCAGAAGTTCTTGTTGAGTATGAGCTCCTTCACCTTTTGCCTGCCCTTAACTGCTTAGAGATCGATCCCGGAAGTGCGCTGGGCCTTCTTGGCGGATCTGATCAGGAATTCCTTGTTGTCCTTGGTTGCCTTGAGGCTCTTGATGAGCATCTCCATCGCGCGCTCGGTGTTGTTGAGGTTGGCCAGAACGCGCCTGACGCCCCAAACGAGCGGTGCGATCTGCTCGTCCATGAGCAGCTCCTCCTTGCGGGTGCCCGACGAAACCGGATCGATTGCGGGGAAGATGCGCCTGTCGGCGAGATCGCGGTCGAGCTTGAGCTCCATGTTGCCGGTTCCCTTGAACTCCTCGAAGATGACCTCGTCCATCTTGGAGCCGGTGTCGATGAGCGCGCTGGCGAGGATCGTAAGCGAGCCGCCGTGCTCGATGTTGCGTGCAGCGCCGAGGAAGCGCTTGGGCGGATAGAGGGCGGTGGAGTCGACGCCGCCGGAGAGGACGCGGCCGGAGGCAGGCTGGCCGAGGTTGTAGGCGCGGGCGAGCCTGGTGATCGAGTCGAGCAGGATCACGACGTCCTTGCCAACCTCGACGAGGCGCTTGGCGCGCTCGATGACGAGTTCGGCAACGGCGATGTGGTTCTCACACGGCATGTCGAACGTGGAGGAGATGACCTCGCCGCGGATCGATCGCTCCATGTCGGTGACTTCCTCCGGGCGCTCATCGACGAGCAGGCACATCAGGTGCACATCGGGGTCGTTGGCGGTGATGGCGGCGGCGATGTCCTTGAGAATCGTCGTCTTGCCAGCCTTCGGCGGGGAGACGATGAGCCCGCGCTGGCCCTTGCCGATCGGCGCTACGAGGTCGATGACTCGCGCGGTGATCGTGTTCTGGCCATGCTCCATCTTGAGGCGCTCATCGGGGAAGATCGGCGTGAGGTCGGCGAATTTGCAGCGGTTGCGCGACTCGCTCACATCGATGCCGTTGACGGTGTCGATGCGATGAAGCGCGAGGTACTTCTCGCCCTCGCGAGCGGGGCGCACCTGGCCCTTGATCCAGTCGCCCTTGCGCAGGCCGTTGCGCTTGATCATCGAGACTCCCACGTAGATGTCGTGCTCCGAGGGCAGGTAGCCGCGGGTGCGAAGGAAGCCGTAACCGTCGCTGAAGAGGTCGAGCACGCCCTCGCACTCGACGAAGCCCTCGGCGCGCACTGCCGCCTGGAAGACCATCTCGACGAGCTCGCTCTTCTTGGTTCCCACGGGGAAGTCGATGTCGAGTTCGGCCGCCTTGGCCTTGAGCTCGGCAACCTTGAGCGCCGCGATCTCCTCGCGGTTGGTCTGCGGCTCGACGGCCTCGCGCTGGCTCTTGTGCTCCCTGCGCGGGCGGCGGTTGTTCCTGCCGCCACCGTTGCCGTTGTTGCTCTGCTTGCCGTTCTTGGCGTGGCTGTCCTGCTTGCGCTCGGAATCGTCATCGGAAGCGGGCGCAGGCTTCTCGTGCTTCTCGGGCTCGGAGGGCTCGGCCTTGGGCTCTTCGCTCGCGGCACTCTTGCGCCTGGGCTGCCTCGCCGGCTTCTTCTCCGCCGAAGCCTCGGCCTTCTCCTCGGCAGCAGCCTCGGCAGGCTG
>JAILQZ010000089.1 GCA_024698685.1 bacterium | reverse complement strand
CTGAAGAGGTCGAGCACGCCCTCGCACTCGACGAAGCCCTCGGCGCGCACTGCCGCCTGGAAGACCATCTCGACGAGCTCGCTCTTCTTGGTGCCCACGGGAAAGTCGATGTCGAGCTCAGCAGCCTTGGCCTTGAGCTCGGCGACCTTGAGCGCCGCGATCTCCTCGCGGTTGGTCTGCGGCTCTACGGTCTCGCGCTGGCTCTTGTGCTCCCTGCGCGGACGGCGGTTGTTCCTGCCGCCACCGTTGCCGTTGTTGCCCTGCTTTCCGTTCTTGGCGTGGCTATCCTGCTTGCGCTCGGAATCGTCATCTGATGCGGGCGTGGGCTTCTCGGGCTTCTCGTGCTTCTCGGGCTCGGAGGGCTCGGCCTTGGGCTCTTCGCTCGCGGCACTCTTGCGCCTGGGCTGCCTCGCCGGCTTCTTCTCCGCCGAAGCCTCGGCCTTCTCCTCGGCAGCAGCCTCGGCAGGCTGTTCCACGGCAGCTTCCGCGACCTTGCGCGTACGACGGGTCCTGGGCTTTGCAACCTTCTTCTCCTCGGTCGCCGCCTCTTCTACTTGCTGGGCATTCTCTTCATTTGCCATTATGCGTTCCTGACTTTCTCCCAATCTGCCATGAAGGTGTCGATGCCGCGATCTGTGAGGGGATGCTGCATGCACTTCTTCAAGACGTTGAATGGGACGGTGGAGATGTCCGCTCCCATGAGAGCGGCTTGCGAAACGTGATTGACGCTGCGCAGCGATGCGGCGATGATCTCAACTTCCTCATCGCCCACGCCAACGCCGCGGAAATCGTAGTTCTGGACTGCAGCGACGATGTCCGCCAGCTGCGAAAGGCCGTCCTCGCCGATGTCGTCGAAGCGGCCGACGAATGGGCTGATGTAGCGCGCGCCGGCGCGCGCAGCGAGTATTGCCTGTGTAACGTTGAAGACGAGCGTGACATTGACGCGGATGCCCTCATCGGCCAGCGCCCTCGTTGCTGCAAGGCCCTCAGCGGTAACCGGGATCTTGACCACCACGTTCGGCGCTATGGCAGCGAGCCTGCGACCGTCGGCGATCATGCCCTCAGCGGTCATGGCGACGGTCTCGGCCGAAACCGGGCCATCGACGATTTCGCAGATCCTCGCGATGTGCGCCTCGAAATCCTCGAGCTTTCCGCCGATGCGCGCATAGAGAGAAGGGTTGGTCGTCACGCCGGCCAACGCTCCCCACGAAGCAGCCTCTTTGATCTCATCCAGATTTGCGGTATCAACGAAGAACTTCATCCGTACACTCCTTGCTATTTCTAGGGATTTTCAGATTGGCAGCCTGCTCGTTGCGACGCATAAGGACCCCGTTGCCCCTGCTTGCTGCCGTTTCTCTTTGGTTTCGGGCGGCATGAGCCGCCGCTGGAAAAGTGATTGGAAGTGGATTGAACGCAATGCGAAAGATATCGCTTGCGGCGTTAATGTAACACACTTGCAGGGGCTGTGCTAGGAAAAAGCGCGAAACGGCGCACGAGCGGGCGGCGAGGCGAAACGCCTGGAGGACGCGAGCTGGCCAACTCTGCCATCGGAGCATCGCGTTCGGAAGCTTCTCGCGCAACGGCTGCCACACTTACGCCTCAGGAAGCATTTCGAAGGGGTATCATCTGAAGCGTAGGCACACGAATCGGAAGCGTTCGAAAGGCAGCGGCAAGCGTTGGCAGACAATCGCTCATCTCGTTACTCGCGCAACAAGTACGGCGACGTCAAGAACATCCAGACGTCGCGCGTCAGCCCTGCCAGCTCAAAGGGAACCTACGACGGAGCCCACCATCTCAACAACTCGAACAGGCCGATCGCCGCGGCCAACGACCTGCCTCTCTATGTCGACGACTACGCCACCGAGCGTCAGCGCAAAGCGCAGGAATCCGTTAAGCAGGATGGCAACAGGGTCATCCGCATCCTCGTTACGGTCATCGTCAGCATCATCTACTGGCCGCTCGCGGCAATCGGCGTGATCAGCCCCTTCCTCGAGGGGTTCAACTTCGGCGCGCTGGCACCTTGGCAGGTGATCTTCGCGCGAATCTGGCTCGCATTCGTCATGGGCGGAATCCTCTACGCGCTCGCCATCAACCTCTTCCATATCCGCGACATCAGGTTCTTCCAAAAGATGAAGCCGCTCAAGATCGCCCTGGCTGTCGTGCTCACGATAGCCATCTCGTTCGGCGTCATCAGGCTCGTTTGCTTGCTATAGACCACCAGAAAGGCGCATAAGATGATTGACTGGACACTCACCCGCATCGAGCCCGACGTGTACGAGCCAGACGAGGAGCTCGCCGCGATAGCGGCGAAGTACCGAATCGCCGACACGCACTGCCACGTCTACCCGAAGAAGGTCGCCGAGAAGGCGGTCTTGGGCATCGGGGGCTTCTACGACATCAAGATGTCCGCCAATAGCGGAGACACCGGCACCCTGATGGTCAACGGCTCGACGATCGGCGTCGACAAGTACGTCATCTGCTCGGTTGCGACGACACTCAAGCAGGTCGACTCGATCAACCGATTCATCGCCAGCGAGTGCGAGGAGCACAGCGAGTTCATCGGCCTCGGCGCCTACCACGTCGACGTGCCCGACGTCGAGGAGCTGCTCGACAACGTCGAGGGCCTCGGCTTGCGCGGAATCAAGATCCACCCGGACATCCAAGGAGTGGCTATCGACGACGAGCGCGTCCTTCCACTCTACCGCGAGCTCGAGCGCCGCGGCCTGCCGATCCTGATTCACATGGGCGACCGTCGCTACGACTTCTCCCATCCCAAGCGCCTCTGCAACGTGTTCGAGAAATACCCCGACCTGCGCGTCATAGCCGCTCATTTCGGTGCTCACGGCATCGTAGAGGAGGCGCGCGATCTGCTCAAGGACACGCCCGCGATGTTCGACACCTCGAGCAGCCTCCCGATCTTCCCGGCGGAATACGGCAACGAGCTCGTCCATTGGTATGGGCCCGAGAGGCTGATGTTCGGAGTCGACTTCCCGATGTGGCACCACGCCTGCGAGTTCAGGCGCTTCCTGTCGATGGGCCTGACAGAGGAGGAGAACCGAATGATCCTCTACGACAACTTCGCCAGGTTCTACGGCGTGGACGACTAGCCTCGCACCTCGCTACTCCCCCAATAGCTCGCTGACCTCGAGCCATTCGAGCTCGAGCTCTTCCATCTGCGCCTCCAAGCGCGCGATCTCGTCCTGCGCCTCAGTTAGCGCGACGTAGTCGGTGGGGTCGGTCTGCTCGAAGTCGGCCTGCGCACGCTCGATCTTGGCGCGCATCGTCTCCATCCTGCGCTCTGCGGAAGCGAGTCTCTTGCGGGCGCTCTGCCGCTCCGCATTCGAGAGCGCTGGTTTAGCTGGAGACCCCGCTGGCTCGGTGGACTCGGCCCCTTCCACACTGGCCGCTCGGGAAACCCCGAACATGCTCCTCTGCCCACGCTCTGCCATCAGCTCGAGATACTCATCGACGCCACGCGGCAGATGCCGGATCTTCCCGTCGATAAGCGCGTACTGGTTGTCCGTAACGCGCTCCATCAGATAGCGGTCGTGCGTCACCATGATCAGCGTCCCCGGCCAGGAGTCGAGCACGCTCTCCATCTCAGCTAGCATGTCGATGTCCATGTCGTTGCCCGGCTCGTCGAGGATGAGGACGTTGGGACCCTGCAGCAGCGTGAGCATGAGCTGCAGTCGGCGCTTCTGCCCTCCCGAGAGCTTCGAGACCGGCATGTCGATGTGCGCGCGGTTGAAGCCGAGCCGCTCGAGAAGCTGCGTGGCCGTAACCTCCTTGCCATCGATCATGTAGCGCGTCTTGTAACGCGTGAGGATCTCGCGGACACGATAGTCCTCCTCGCCCTCGAGCTCGGTGAGACGCTGTGAAAGCGTTGCCATCTGGACCGTCTTGCCGATCTTGATGTAGCCCGAATCGGGCTCGAGCTCGCCAGCTATCAGGCCGAGCATCGTTGTCTTGCCGGCGCCGTTCTCGCCAAGGATGCCGATTCGGTCGCCCGGAGCGATAACCCAGGAGATGTCGTCGAGGACGCGCTTTTGCCCGAACGACTTGACCACGCGCACGAACTCGACCGCCTGCTTGCCCAGGCGAGCCACCGCGGCGCGCTTGAGCTCGATCGACTCGCGAAGCGGGGGCACATCGGCTATAAGGGCGCGTGCGGCCTCGACGTGGAACTTCGGCTTGGTCGCCCTGGCGCGGGCTCCGCGGGAGAGCCATGCAAGCTCGCGACGCAGCAGGTTTTGCCTCTTGACCTCGGCGACCCTCGCAGCCTCCTCGCGTTCCACGCGCTGCAGCACATAGGCGGAATAGCCGCCCTCGAAGGGCTCTACCCCACCGCCGTGCACCTCCCACATCGACGTGCATACCTCATCGAGGAACCACCTGTCGTGCGTGACGACGAGGAGCACTCCCTCCCCCTTGGGCCAACGCCGCTTGAGATGCGCGGCCAGCCAGGAGATAGAGTGGACATCGAGATGGTTGGTGGGCTCGTCGAGCATCAGCACCTCGTCGGTGCCGACTAGGACGCGCGCGAGGTCGACCCTGCGCCTCTCCCCTCCCGAGAGGTTGCCGATGACCGAGTCCATCGGAATCTCGGAGACGAGGTTGTCGAGGATCTCGCGGATGCGCGGATCGGATGCCCACGAGTACTCCGGCGCATCGCCGAATATCGTCTGCGCAACCGTCAGCGAATCGTCGAGGGAATCGCTTTGGCGCAGCAGCGCGATCGAGATGTCCTTGCGAGAGAAGACCCTGCCCGAATCTGGCTCTACGCGCTGCGCGAGCACGCCGATCAGCGACGACTTGCCGTCGCCGTTGCGCCCGACCACGCCGATCCGCTCCCCTTCATCGATGCCTATCGTGAAGTCCTTGAGCACGACCTTAGTGGGATATTCGAGGCTGACGCTCTCGCATCCGAGCGCAAAGGCCATCGCCAGCGCACATCTCCTTCCGCGCACATGCGCAAATTCGTCACTGAAGTCCGCCCCTGGGCAGCCGAAACTCCGCCCGAGCGGGTTCGTCTCAATATCATACGCATTAAATGCGCGGCAATAACGCTAAACTATTGCCTACGCACCCAACGAAAGGCATCGGATGGCCAAGAAGGAGAAGCGCTCGACGGCGTTCCGAACTATTCATTACTACTGGCAGGTAACTAAGGTCCAATGGCCGATGTTCCTGCTGGCAGTCATGTCCACGCTCGGCTTCGTCTTCTTCCTCTCCTACATGAACCCTTACGTGCTCGGCAAGGTAGTCGACATCGTGGCTGAGGGCAACGTCCACTCCGGCGAGATCCTCAAGGTCTTCGGCCCATACATCGCCGCGCTGATCGCCACCAACGTCATCGGCCAGGTTTGCAGCAAGCTCCAGGACTACAGCGCCTGGAAGCTCGAGATCAAGGCGGCCTACCTTCTGGCCACGCAGGCGTTCGACACGCTCTCCAACCAGTCGATGACCTTCCACTCCAACCGCTTCGGCGGCTCGCTCGTCAGCCAGACGCAGAAGTTCATGAACGCGTACACGATCCTCTCCGAGAGCCTGATCTACGCGATCATCCCGATCGTCAGCTCGGCTCTGTTCACAATCGGCCTGTTATTGCCCATCGTGCCGATCTACGTATGCATCCTCGTGGTGCTGCTCATAACCTACGTGATCATCGTCTACTGGCTCTTCAAGCGCCTGCTGCCGCTCAACGAGAAGGCTGCCTCGGCGCAGAACACGCTCTCCGGCGAGCTCTCCGATTCGATCACCAACATCCTCACCGTCAAGACCTACGGCCGCGAGTCCTATGAGCGCAAGATCTTCGACGATGCCAACAACAACGTCGTGCGCGCCGACACCAAGCGCATGCGCGCCTCGATCCTGCGCGGTGCCGTGGCCAGCGCGATCATCGTCGTCATCATGATCGCCGTGGTCATCTTCATCGCCGGCGGCAACGCCTGGTTCGGAATCAGCGCGGGCTCGCTCGTCATGCTCTTCACCTACACCTATTCGCTGACGATGCAGTTCAACAGGCTCAACATGACGTTTCAGCAGCTCAACCGCGGAATCGGCGATGCGCATGACATGACCGTGATTCTCGATGAGCCGACGCTGGTCGACGACATCGAAGGTGCCAAGGAGCTCGTCGTGGACAAGGGCGAGGTCGAGATCAAGCATCTCAGCTTCGAGTACACCGACGCGGGAGCTCCCAGCAAGGTCTTCGAGGACTTCTCGCTCTCCATCCCCGCAGGTCAGCGAGTGGGAATCGTCGGCCGCTCCGGCTCGGGCAAGACCACGCTTACCAAGCTGCTGCTGCGCCTCTCCGACATCCAAGGCGGCACGCTCGAGATCGACGGGCAGGACATCTCGAAAGTCCAGCAGGTCAGCCTGCGCAGCCAGATCGCATACGTTCCGCAGGAGCCGCTGCTCTTCCATCGCACGGTCGCCGAGAACATCGGCTACGGCAAACCCGAGGCCTCATTCGAGGAAATCAAGAAGGCCGCAGACGATGCCAACGCCACCGAATTCATCGAGAAGCTGCCCAACGGGTTCGACACGATCACCGGCGAGCGCGGCGTCAAGCTCTCGGGCGGCCAGCGCCAGCGCGTCGCCATCGCACGCGCGATACTGGCCAACAAGCCGATCCTGATCCTCGACGAAGCCACATCTGCACTCGACTCCGAGAGCGAAAAGCTGGTCCAGGACGCGCTGAAGACGCTGATGAAGGGACGAACCTCGATCGTCATCGCGCACAGGCTCTCCACCGTGGCCAGCCTCGACCGCATCGTGGTGCTCAGCGAGGGCAAGATCGTCGAGGACGGCACGCACTCCGAGCTGATCGAGTCCAACGGCGAGTACTCGCACCTATGGGACAGGCAGACCGGAGCGTTCCTCGACATCGAGTAGCGCTCCCCCTCCCACCCGAAAATCAAATCGCAGAATCATGAAAGGCGTCGTTATGATCCGGACAATCATCAGAATCGATGAAGACAAGTGCATTGGCTGCGGTGCATGCGCCGATGCATGCCACGAAGGCGCGATCGAGATGGTCGATGGAAAGGCCAAGCTCACCCGCGAGGACTACTGCGACGGTCTAGGCGATTGCCTCCCTGCATGCCCGGCCGATGCCATCTCGTTCGAAGAGCGGGAGGCTCCCGCCTACGATGAATCCGCCGTGCTCGCTGCCAAGGTCAAGAAGTCGCTTGCGCAAGGTTGCCCGGGCGCGCAGACTAAAGAGCTCCAGCGCGAGAGTAGCGCAGCCCCGCAGGCTTCGGCCTCCATCGACAGCCAGCTGCGCCAATGGCCGGTTCAAATCAAGCTCGCGCCGACGAAGGCTCCGTACTTCTCCGGTGCGGACCTCCTGATAGCGGCCGATTGCACCGCCTACGCCTATGGGAACTTCCACAACGACTTCATCCGCAACCGCATCGTGCTCATCGGGTGCCCCAAGCTCGATGGCATCGACTACTCTGAGAAGCTGGCCGAGATCATCGGGGGAAACGACATCGAGAGCATCACGGTCACGCGCATGGAGGTGCCCTGCTGCGGCGGGCTGGAGTACGCGGTGAAGCAGGCGCTGCAGACGAGCGGGAAGTCCATTCCATGCCAGGTGGTCACGATCTCAACAGACGGACGCATCTTGGATTGACGCGCTCGCCGCTAGAGGCTAGCTAAACCCGCCGTTTGCACTGGACTGCCCGAATGCAATGCATGCACCGGCAACACCGGTGCATGCCCATAGCGCCTATGCACTCCCCTCTCCAGCGGACCCGCCTTACAGCGCCTCCTTCTTCGCCACCGATCTTCCAAGGACGATCTTGAGGTTGCCGTTGAGGCACCTGAGCTCGTCGATCATCGCCTTCTCGGCCTTCTCCTCCTTCATGCGCAGCGAGTACTGCAGCTTGAAAAGGCTTCCCATGTTCGTCGTCTCGACCCTCTCCAGCTCATGCTCGGTCGTGAAGCTGTCGAGCACGTCATCGAACATGTCCTCGTATTCGAGGTCTTCCGGCACGGTGACCACCAGGGTCTTCTCCGGCAGCTTAGGCTTGCCGAATGGCGAGAGCACGTAGGCGATGTTGACTATCGCGATGATGACTGTGAAGACTGCCGCCAGGTAGATGAATCCCATGCCGGTGGCAAGGCCGATCGCCATGGCTAGGAAGACGCTGCCGATGTCCTTGGCGCTGCCCGGAATCGAGCGGAACCTCACGAGGTTGAAGACGCCCATCACCGCAATGCCGGCGCCGATGTTGCCGTTGACCAGCATGATCACGAGCTGGACGATCAGCGGCAGAAGCGCGAGCGTAACCACGAAGTTCTTCGAGTAGCTATGCTTGAACATGTAGATCGCCGCGCAGGCAGCACCGAGAACGATCGACGCGATGCAGCACAGGAGGAAATCGAAGGTCGTGACGTTCGAGATCATCGAAGAGGTGGAATCGTAGACCGATGTCAGCACTGTATCAAGCATTTGCCGTCTCCTTCCTTGCGTGCTTGGCGAACTTCATCGCATAGGCACGATTCTTGCTTGCAATGCCCGCGCTTTGGCGAGCAGGGGTCTTCTGGGTTGCCAGTGCCGCCGAAGCCGCCTCCTGGCGCGCGTACATGCGCTCGTAGCCGCGCCCGCACTTCGAGAACGACTGGGGATAGATGCGCTCGTCCGAGAGCGCCTCGGCGAGCCACAGCGGATATGAGCCGATCGCTTTGATCTCCATGACCGACTCGTCGCTCCCGAGCAGGCTTACCCTCTGCGCGAACGGCAGTTTCGCACCATCGGAATCGAGCAGGTCGGTGCAGGCGATCGACTTGTCGAAGGTGATGCGCAGATCGCTTTGGACGTCGGGCGAAGCCGGCTTGTACGCGAGCCTCTCGCATTCCACGAGGATAGAGGGCACTAGCTGCCCGTAGCGCTTCTCGTAATGATCCATGAACGCTTTGATCTCGCGGGCGATCTGCTGGCTCTGCCAGCTCAATGACTCCTCGGCATGCTTCGCATTCGGCAGCGGATGGGCATTGCAAGCCTGAACGTAATCAATCCCGGAGAGGAAGAGATCGGCAGCTTGCGCGGAGGTCGCGAGCCTGCGCTTGTAGACAACCCCCTTGAACTTCTTCTTGATCTCGATGAAGACGCGAGAATCGTCCTTCAGCTCACCGTAGAAGCGCACGCGCAGCTTCTCCTTGTAGAGTGGCTTCTCGAGCGAACGGTTGATGAGATAGCGGTCGACCGTGTCGTAATAGATGCTCGTGATCTTGCTCACGCCGTACTCGTCTTCGACCATCTTGTCCGCAATCCGCGCCATCAGGATGTCGCGGCTCACGTCGTCGACGACGTATTTCTTCTCCTTGCGCTCGAAGATGCTGCCCTTCGAATCCTTCGCCATCGTCGGCACCCCTTCTCGTTCTTTCGATTAACGTTCGGCAGGCTTCTGAAAACCTCCCGACAATGACGAATATAGGATGCGTTCCTTAAAGAATCCTTAATGGCCAAGTGCGTCAACGCGAAAGGAAAAATGGGGAGGCAACTGCTAGGATGCCTCCCCATTGGCTTGTGGACGTTGTTGATGCGGCCTACAGGAACTTGGCCTTGAGGTGCGCGATTATCGCATCGTTGCCGTTGAGCAGCTCGCCCTCGTCGTAGAGGTACGGGATGAGATTGGCATCCCCGCCGAGCTGCAGGAGCTCCATGTAGGGCTGCTCCTGCTCGACGTCGCGCTTGTCGAGCTCGATGCCGTGCTCATCGGCGAAGCTGACGGTTACCGCGCA
>JAILQZ010000097.1 GCA_024698685.1 bacterium | reverse complement strand
GGCAGCCTCTACATGTCGGTGCTGCTGCGACCGGAATCAGACGACCCCGCAACGCTGAGCCTCGTCTCCGGCATCGCAGTTCTGCGCGCGCTGCGCAAGCGCTGCCGAGAGGTTGCGCTCAAGTGGCCCAACGACATCGTCGTGCCGCTCTCCGACGGGGAACTTGCACATGGCCCTGGCGAATCGATCGCTCCCAAGGCCACCTTCCCCTACCGCAAGATCTGCGGCATCCTGGCCGAATCTCGCGATGGCGCGATCTGCGTGGGCCTCGGCGTCAACGTCCGTCGCCCTCAGGAGACCTTCGCCACCAACATGGCGCAGCCAGCATACCTCGAAGACCTCGTCGAAAGCTGCCCCGACCCCACCGAGATCGGCCGCGAGGTGCTCGCCGAGCTGGCCGACGCCTACGAGCTCTGGAAGACCGAGGGGTTCGCCCCATTCGCGATCGAATGCAACGATTCCGATGTCCTCATCGGCAGCCATGTGGCCGCGCAGAACCCCGACGGGCAGATCGTGGCAGAGGGCACGGCTGTGCGCATCGCAGACGACGGCTCGATGGTTCTCCAATCCCCCGACGGCAGCCTCTCCTCCATACGCAGCGGAGAGGTCCATCTCATTCACTGAGCGTAGCTCAGCGCCCTTTCCCAGCGCGTCGGAACGCCGCAATTCCACCCGCTTCATGGCGCATCTCATCGCACCACGCCGTTCACCGCTGGCGATATGCGCTCCCATGCCCTGAATACGGCCTCCAAGGATAATTGGCGGATGCCCGAGCGCCCATTTGCATTACTCTTTTATGGCTTAAAAGCGTTGAACTATTTGCGGAGGTAATTCATGGAAAAACGACGAGTAGGTTTTACCGAAACCGTCTTACGCGACGCAAGCCAAAGCCTCATCGCAACCAGACTCTCCTATGACAAGATGGAGCCGATCCTCGACAAGATCGACCAAGCGGGTTACTACTCGGTCGAGTGCTGGGGCGGGGCCACCTTCGACGTCTGCCTGCGCTTTCTCGATGAGGATCCTTGGGAGCGCCTGCGCAAACTGCGCGCCAAGCTGCCGAACTCGAAGCTCCAGATGCTTCTGAGGGGTCAGAACATCCTTGGCTACAAGCACTATCCCGACGACATCGTCAGGCGATTCGTCAGGGCTGCAGTGCGCAACGGCATGGACATCATCAGGATCTTCGACGCGCTCAACGACGTCGAGAACCTCAGGGTTGCAATCGAGGAGACCGTCGATGCAGGTGGAATGGCATCCGGCGCCATCTCCTACACGATTAGCCCGGTGCACACGCTCGAGACCTACGTCAACATGGTCAAGGAGCTCGAGAAGATGGGCGTCTCCTCGATCTGCATCAAGGACATGGCCGGAATCCTGACCCCCGCTCGCGCCTACGACCTGGTCTCGGCGATCAAGGATGCGGTCGACCTGCCCGTCGTCATGCACACCCATAGCACCACCGGCACCGCCTTCATGACCTACCTCAAGGGCGTCGAGGCCGGTCTGGACGTCATCGACACCGCGATCTCCCCCTTCTCCGGCGGCACCTCGCAGCCCGCAACCGAGACGCTGTGCATCGTGCTCAAGGAGCTCGGATACGAGGTCGACCTCGACCAGCCGACGCTCAAGGAGATCGCCGAGTACTTCAAGCCGATCAGGGCGGAGTACCTCGAGGCAGGAACCCTCAACCCGATCTCGATGGGCACGGATCCGCAATGCCTGACGCACCAGATTCCCGGCGGCATGCTCTCCAACCTGCTCTCCCAGCTCAAGATGCTGGGCGCGAGCGACAAGTACGAGGAAGCGCTTAGGGAGACCCCGCGCGTCCGCGCCGACCTCGGCTACCCCCCGCTGGTAACCCCGACATCGCAGCTCATCGGCACGCAGGCCGTCCAGAACGTCCTCGCTGGCGAGCGCTACAAGAACGTCGGAACCGAGATCAGGGCCTACTGCCGCGGCGAATACGGCAGGACGCCTGCGCCGATCGACCCCGAGATCCGCGCCATGATCCTCAACGGCGAGAGCCCGATCGAGGGCCGCTACGCGGCTTCGCTGCCCGATGACGCATTCCAGAAGGCCGAGGCGGAACTCGGCGACCGCGCAACGTGCGAGGAGGATGTCCTCTCCTACATCGCGTTCCCGCAGGTTGCCGACAACTTCTTCGAGAAGCGCGCAGAGCGCATCGAGAAGCGCGTCTCCTATAGCATCACGAGGGCTGACTGATGGGCATCGGCGGATATCTGCTCGTAGCGCTCATCGGCATCGGCACCGTCTTCCTGGCGCTGATCTTCCTGATGATCATCATCAAGATCCTGACGTACCAGCGCAAGGGAAAGGTCGAGGACGCGCTCGTAGTCGAAGAGACAAGCGAACAACCAGCGGTCGAGCCCGTTCTGGCTCCCGGTTCCGCCGGCGAGCTCAAGCTCTACGACACCGACCCGCGCGACGCGGCGATGTGCATGGCAATCGTGGCCGACGAGCTTGGCGTGCCGCTCAACGAGCTCAGGTTCATCTCCATTAGAGAGGTCAAGGAATGAAATACGTAATCACGCTTCGCGATAAGACATACGAGGTCGAGGTCGAGCAGGGCGAGGCCATGATCATCGACGAGTACGAGGCCAAGGCCCCTGTCGTCGCAGCTCCCGCTCCCGTCGCCGCACCTGCGGCTCCCGCAGCTGCTCCCGCCCCTGCAGCGCCTGCAGCGGCAGCTCCCGTCGCGGTAGCCTCCGGCACCCCGGTCACCGCTCCCCTGCCCGGCAACATCCTGCAGATCAAGGTCTCGCAGGGACAGGCCGTGAAGGCCGGCGATCTCCTCATCCTCATCGAGGCTATGAAGATGGAGAACGAGGTCCTCGCGCCCTGTGACGGCACTATCAGCCAGATTCTCGTTAGCAAAGGCCAAGCAGTCGCCACCGGCGATACGCTGATCGTCATCTAAGGTTGGTTCACATGGATGTAGCAAATACCCTGAGCCAGCTTTGGTCCACTTCTGGCTTTTGCATGCTATTCAGCGACTGGCGCCAGATCGTCATGATCGCCATCGCTTGCTTCCTGCTGTACCTGGGCCTGGTCAAGAAGTTCGAGCCGATGCTGCTCGTAGGCATCGCGTTCGGCATGCTTCTGGCCAACCTTCCCGGGTCGAACATGTTCCATCCCGAGATGTGGGATGAGTACATAGCGGGAAACATGACGATCACGGGGATCTTCCACGAAGGCGGGTTGCTGGATATCCTATACATAGGAGTGAAGTCGGGCTTGTACCCGTCGCTCATCTTCCTTGGAGTCGGCGCGATGACCGACTTCGGACCGCTCATCGCAAACCCGAAGAGCCTGCTGCTCGGCGCCGCCGCCCAGTTCGGAATCTTCGCTGCCCTGCTGCTCGCGATCACCATCGGGTTCCCCGATAACGTCGCAGCATCCATCGGAATCATCGGAGGAGCCGACGGCCCGACCGCCATCTGGCTCACCTCGAAGCTCGCTCCCGAATACCTCGCGCCCATCGCGATCGCGGCCTACTCCTACATGGCCCTGATCCCGATGATCCAGCCTCCGCTGATGAGGCTGCTCACCACCAAGGCCGAGCGCGAGATCAAGATGGAGCAGCTCAAGCCGGTTTCGAAGAAGCAGAAGATCCTCTTCCCGATTATCGTCACGATCTTCGTCGTGCTGCTCCTTCCCTCGGTCGCTCCGCTGCTCGGATGCCTGATGCTCGGCAACCTGCTCAAGGAGTCGGGAGTCACCGACAGGCTCTCCGACACCGCGCAGAACGCCCTGATGAACATCGTCACGATCTTCCTCGCAACCTCCGTCGGCGCGACGGCGCTCTACTACCGCTTCCTCACGCTGCAGACGATCGAGATCATCGTGCTCGGACTTCTCGCCTTCGAGTTCGCCACCTTCGGCGGCCTCATCCTCGGCAAGATCATGTGCAAGGCCACGCATGGCAAGATCAACCCGCTCATCGGCTCGGCCGGCGTTTCGGCAGTCCCGATGGCCGCACGCGTATCGCAGTCGGAGGGCGCGAAGGCCAACCCGAGCAACTTCCTGCTCATGCACGCCATGGGCCCGAACGTCGCCGGAGTCATCGGCTCAGCTGTAGCTGCGGGATTCCTATTGGCGGTTTTCAGCCTCTAGCTGCGCAAACGCGCATATCTGGCAACTTCGAGGGACACCCGCTGCGGTGTCCCTCGTCGCATTTGCGGAGTGCCGATCTGCGCTTTCGCAGTGTGCGTTCTTCCATCTTTCTGCTACTCTGGAAGGTGACGTCTTTGCAAAGGTTCCGAACATCCGGGTGCGCATGCGGTTTCAGCGGATTGTCCGCACGATTCGCGCGCAGGACTTGCGAGAGGTGCGTATGAATTCCAAAGCGAAACGCCGGATGATCGTGGTGACCGGCGTCATCGTCATCGTGGCGATCGTCTTGCTGGCAGTGGTCGGCGGGGCGTCCTCTGCGAAGACGGTTTCGGTTGCCGAGGCTCGCACAGTTGCCTCCGACACCAAGATCCAGGTGACGGGCAACGTGGTCGACAATTCCTTCGAGATCGGCCCGGATACGCTCACGTTCGACATCTACGACCCCGAGGCCGATCCTGCGGCCTCCGACACGCTGCATGTGCTCTACGAAGGCAGCGTGTCGGCGACGTTCGGCAACGAGGTCACGGCGATCTGCACGGGCAAGAAGGACACGTCGGGCACGCTGGTGTGCTCCGAGCTCGTCACGAAGTGCCCCTCTAAGTACGAGTCCGCCGATGGCTCGCTCTCCATCGCCGAGCTGCTGGGATACGGCAGCTCTGTCGTCGACAAGCCCGTCAAGGTTCATGGCATCGTCAAGGCCGGTTCCATCGCCGCGGTCGATGCCGACCAGCGCCTCATCCTGCAGGATGCCGAGAGCGGCCAGGAGCTGCGCATCATTTTCCAAGGCGCCCTGTCGGATGAGATAGCCGATGGCTCCGAGGTCGTGCTGACCGGCTCGCTTTCCGCCGACGGATCGTTCGCGGCAACGGTTGTCGCTCTGGGAGAGTAGCGCATGGCGACGATCGGCTTCGCGCTCCTCGTAATAGCGTTCATCGCCTCCATCGCATCGGTTGCGGCGCTTGCTCTTGGGCGAGCGATGCGCAGGGACGCGCTCGCCCGATTGGGTTCGCTAGGCGTGGCGGTGACGTTCTTCGCGCTTCTTCTCGCCTGCGGCGTTCTCGTCATGGCCTTCATGACGGAGAACACCTCCATCCTCTACGTCCTCGAGGAGCGCTCGCTCTCTACCGACAGCCTCGCATGGCTCTACAAGCTCGCCGGGCTATGGGCGGGACGCGCGGGCTCGCTGCTGTTCTGGGTGTTCCTGATCTCGCTCTTCAACTCGCTGATCCTGCTGCGTGCGCGCAAAAGGTCTGGCCAGGAGGGCCCCGACGATGAATCCGCTGCCCGCATCAGCGCGATCGACACCATCGCGATGGCGATCATCCAGGTCGTCATCGCCATCTTCTGCGCGCTGCTCCTGTTCGCTTCGGACAACATGCCCTTCACTCCGACGCCGGCCAGCTTCTTCAACGCCGACGGCTCGCTCACCGCTGCCGCATCGCTCTATTCAATGAACCAGCTGCTGGAGCATTGGGCGATGGCGATCCACCCGCCGTTGCTCTTCGTAGGCTATGCTGGCCTCACCGTGCCCTTCGCATACGGCATGGCCGCGCTCATCGCAAACGACGCCTCCAAGCTCTGGGTAGAGCGCGCCACGCGCTTCGTCCTCGCGAGCTGGCTGTTCCTCGGCGCTGGAATCGGACTCGGCGCCGTGTGGGCCTACGTCGTGCTCGGCTGGGGCGGCTATTGGGGCTGGGATCCCGTCGAGAACGCAAGCCTGCTCTCGTGGCTCGTGTGCGTCGCGCTGGTGCACACGTTCACGGTGTACCGCCAACGCGGGCAATTCAAGCGCTGGGCAGTGCTCTGCGCCTGCCTCTCGTTCACGTTCGTCATAGTGGCGACCTTCATCACGCGCTCCGGCATCGTGCAGTCGGTGCATGCCTTCGCAGGCGATCCGGTCTCGCTCGCGCTGTTCGGAGGGCTCATCTTCGTGAGCCTCATCTGCCCGATCGTCGGGCTGGTTCTCCGCAGATCATCCTTCGGGCCCGCTAAGGGGAACTCCGAGGACATCGAGAGCATGGCGAGCAAGGACGCGGCGTATTACTTCAACAACGTCATCATGATCGTGCTCGTCCTGCTGCTCACATACATGACCGTGAGCTCCGCGCTGCCCAGCTGGATGCCGTTCGGAGGAGAGGCGCTCGGCTCGACGGCCTACGAGGCGATTGCGCGCCCGCTCGGCATCATCTACCTGATGATCCTGACGGTCTGTCCGCTGCTCTCGTGGGGAAAGACCGATCGCGCCACCTTCCTGCGCCAAGCTAAAGTGCCTGCCATCTGCGCGCTGGTGCTCGCCGCGGGCCTCATTGCCTGGTGGGCCACCAACCTCAAGCCCGCTTATGACTCGGCCATCGCCGATGGAAGCTCGAACGCGCTGACGCTGCTCGAGGCCGGTCCTGCCGCCTACTACCACGCGCTCGCCGTCGTCGGGCTCATCGTTGCCAGCCTGCTCTTCTTCAACGCGCTGTTCCTGCTGGTGCGCAACATCCGCCTGCCCAAGAAGCGAGCGGCTGCCATCGGAGGCGGATTCGCGCATATCGCTATCGCCGTGCTGCTCGTGGGCATCATCGGCTCGTCGATGTACGTCTACGAGAAGGCGGGTTACCTGCCGATAGATGCCGAGACTGGCGAGAGCACGCCGCTCACTGTGCGGGAATACACGCTCGACTACGCCAGCGATCGCATCATCGATGACACGGAGGGTTCGAACACCATCACGTACGAGGTGACCTTCGACGTGTATCACGATGGCGAGAAGGTCGGGCAGGTTAGCCCATCCGTGCAACTGAACATCGCAACGCAGCAGCGCAAGATCAATGCGGCGGTGCTCGGCTTCCCCAGCGAGGACCTGTTCGTGGTCTACCAGGGCGTGAACCAGGCGGGTTGGTTCTCGCTCGACGTACGCGTCAACCCGCTGATCAACCTGGTCTGGATCGGCTTCGCGATGCTGATGATAGGCACCGCGGCGGCGTGCTTCGGGAGGCGCAAAGCCTCATGAGGGAGAAGAGCGCCCGCATAATGGACCCTTCAGACGCCAGCGCAACCTCCATGCCTCCCGCCATCTCAGTGCGCGGGGTATCGAAGGCTTTCGGCGCTAGACGTGCGCTCGATAGCATCTCATTTGACGTGCCGGAGGGCGCGTTCCTCTCCATCTTCGGCCCGAACGGCGCGGGCAAAACCACGCTCCTGCGCGCGCTAGCGACGCTTGCGAGGCCGTCGAGCGGAAAGGTGCTCATAGCGGGCATCGACACGAAGGAGGAGCCCGATCGGGCGCGCGCGGAACTCGGTCTCATCTCGCACGCCCCCATGGTGTATCCCGACCTGACCGCCGAGGAGAACCTGCTGTTCTTCGCCGAGATGTACGGGGTGGCAGAGCCGCAGACTCGCGTGGACGAGCTTCTGGATGCGGTCGGCCTCTCGCACAGGCGCCACGACAGGGTGCGCACCTTCTCGCGCGGCATGACGCAGCGCGTGGCAATCGCCAGGGCACTCGTGCACGATCCGAGCGTCGTGCTGCTGGACGAGCCCTATTCCGGCCTCGACCCGCATGCTGTGGATGTCTTCGACGACCTGCTCGCCGAGCTGCGCGAGGGCCGCACCTTCGTCATGGTGAGCCACGATCTGCAAAAGGGCCTCGAGATGTGCTCGCACGCGCTCGTCATGGCACGCGGGCGCTCGGTGTCGCTCCAGGCGAAGGACGAGATCGACCCAGAGGCCTTCGAGCAGCTGTATCGCAATGTCGTCGGCATGGGGGTGTCTTGACGATGCGCCCGAAGCCGATCAAGCCCTCAACCTGGAAGCATTACCGCATCCTGCTCCGCAAGGACCTGCGCCGCGAATTCCGCACGCGCGAGATGCTCACGTCTATGGGCCTCTACGCGCTGCTCGTGATCATCGTCTTCGGAGCGGCGCTGGCGCTCACATCGCGCGGCGTCGACATAGCGAGCATGAGCGGAGGCCTCATCTGGGTGCTCATCGTGTTCACGTCGCTCCTGGGCCTCGGCCGCTCGTTCGCCTACGAGAAGGATCAAAGCTGCATCGAGGGAGTGCTGCTCGTCCCGATGGACCGATCCGTC
Organism: bacterium; assembly: GCA_024698685.1. GTDB lineage: Bacteria > Actinomycetota > Coriobacteriia > Coriobacteriales > CADBOM01 > RGIG5709. The sequence continues at coordinate 295 of JAILQZ010000097.1, read as the reverse complement.
ATATTCCTGGCGAAGGCAACGGCAAATGCGCTCTTCATGCTCATCGTGGAGGCGATAACGGTCCCGCTGTTCTACTTCTTCTTCATGACCGGCGCCGATGCCGCCCCGACATTCGCTTGGATCGTCGCGCCGCTTGTGCTGGGCACCATCGGAATGGCGGGCATCGGAACGATGCTCTCGACGATCACGATGCATACCCGAGCAGCCGACGTCATGCTGGCGGTCCTGTTCGTGCCGATAATCTTCCCGCTGCTCTACGCCTGCACGACCGCCACGACGGCGGCCATCATCGGCG
>JAILQZ010000084.1 GCA_024698685.1 bacterium | reverse complement strand
GCGAACAAGATCCGTCTCATCCGCGGCAACGCGCGCATCATCGCTCCCGGGCAGGTCAGCGTGGAGACTGCCGAGGGCATTGTCGAGCTCGAGTGCGGCGACATCGTCATCGCGATCGGCACCGATCCCGGCAAGCTCGGAATCCCCGGCGAGGACCTTCCCGGCGTCTACGATTCCGACGGCATCCTTGACGAGATTCCGCAGCTCAAGCGCCCAATCGTACTCGGTGCCGGCACCATCGGCATGGAGTTCGCTGGCATCTATGCGGGCTTCGGCGCCGAGGTCTCGGTCATCGCGCGCAACAAGGTCCTCTCGAAGTACAGCAAGGATCTCGTAGCCAACCTCACCTCCGCGATGAAGAAGCAGGGTTGCACCTTCTACACCCAGTCGCCGCAAAAGGCGATCGAGCGAGACGGCGACGATTACGTAGTGGTTTGCGAGCACAACGGCGAGAGGCTCGAGGTGCGCGGAGATGGCGTGCTGATATCGATCGGACGCAAGGTCGACACCGAGTCGCTGTTCGACGAGTCGCTCGGCATCGAGCTGGCTGGCCAGCAGATCGCTGTCGATTCGGAGTTCCGAACCTCGATCGAGCACATCTACGCTATCGGAGACTGCGCAGCGAGTGGCAAGCCGCAGCTCGCCCACGCGGCTTCGGCGCAGGGAATCGCGGTTGTCAGCGCCATCGCGGGCGTCGAATGCGAGATCGATCAGGACACCGTGCCATCCTGCATCTACACCAATCCCGAAGTGGCCGTTGTGGGCGTCACCGAGCACATCGCCAAGGAGCGCGGCCTCGGCGTGCGCATCGCGAAGTTCCCGATGGGCGGCAACGGCAGGAGCGTCGTCGCCGGCATCGATCGCGGCTTCATCAAGCTGATCGCCGATGAGGATGACCGCATCATCGGTGCGGAGCTGCTCTGCGGCAGGGCCACGGACATCATCGGCGAGCTCTGCCTTGCGATTGCCAATCGTCTCACCGTCTCCGACATGGCCAAGGCGATCCATCCGCATCCCACCTTCGTGGAGGGAGTGGGGGAGGCCGTCGAGGCGTTCGGCATCGGAGCCATCCATGCGATCCCATCGAGGAAGCGCTAGCGGCTCGTCAGGGCTCTCTCGTCATTCCAAACGTAAAGGCAGCTTTGCAAGTCCGACTCATGCGCATGCGCATGACGAAGTTGTCGCATATGTTGAAGATATGCATTTCAAGGAATTGCATATAACGAGTTGCGAGCGGTCTTGTATACTTTGCAGGAACTGCGTTTGGGCAGCAAAATGCTCATTTTTCGGCGGTAAGGCCATCATTAAGGCTCGAAGAGGCGGAAGGGCTGCCCGATTCATTCATACGTGGGGGGATATTGAGCAGATTCGTACAAATATGCAAGATTCCAGTAAGTGCCATTTTGGCCTTCGCCCTCGCGTTGACAATTGGCATGTTTGTTTCCGCGGGCGCTGCTCATGCGGATGAGGGCTCTGCTCCCGACGGAAATTACAGCGTGACCGTCTCCACCACGTTCTCCACGCTTGGCCTCCAGAGCAGCGCGACCCTCTCCATTTCCGAGGGGAGCGGAATCCTGACCATAACGAGCTATCCTGCGCTCGATGGCGCGGGATGCCCCAATTTCGATATGATTGCCAAGGGCCAGCGCTCTTCGGCGCCATCCAATCCCAGCGATCCTTCCATCGACTGGATCTCCGGCACCCCGATCTATGGTGCGTCCGACGGCTCGGATCAGGGCTATTACGATGGCAACGGCTATGCAATCGGCTATAGGTACCAGATTCCGGTCACCCAAAGCGAGATAGCCAATGGCGTGCCGTATTTCCTCAGGTTCACCGATCATTACGTCAGCTCTTCGGGATCAGGCGCCAACGCCGGCAAGTATTGTGGAAACAGGAACTACTCCATCACGATTTCGGGTCTCCCAGAGCCAACTCCTCCAGATGATCCAGAGCCAGACCCCATCGATATCTCCAGCGCGCTGTTCTCCGACATCCCTGAGCAAGCATGGACTGGCGAGGCCATCGAGCCCGACTTCAAGGTGACCTTGGTGGTGGATGGCAAGAGCCGCGCCCTCGAGGTTGGAACTGACTACAGCGTGGCTTGGAGCGGCAACGTCGATCCTGGCACCGCAACGGTGACGATCACCGGCGAGGGCAGCTACACCGGTACAGCCTCCACCACGTTCCAGATCGTCGAGGAAGAACCCTCCAAGATCGACGAGGTCAAGGCGATGATCGACCAGCTGCCCACCGACTCCTACGCGATCACCGAGGAGCACATCGAGTTGATCAATAGGGCGAAGGAGGCCCTCGAAGCCCTCAGCGAGGAGGATCAGGCGCAGCTCAACACCGAGGAGGCTTCGAGCAGCCAGCCGTACGGCCGCATCCTAGAGACCGCGGTCTGGACCGTTACCTCGTTCACCACTGTGGACAACGCCACCACGCTGGCCAACGGAACCTACACCAACAAGGCCGTCATCTCCTCCGACATGGGCAAGAGCACCTCGCCGCGCCAGCGCAAGTGGATTCTTCAGTCGATCACCGCCAAGGGCGGCAAGGCCACCGCGAAGATCAAGTGGGAGGGATACACTCCGCTTGAGTCGCTGCGCTTGGGCAACGAGTATTACAGCAACCTCGCAACCGACGGCACGTCCGTCTTCGAGATTCCCGTCGATCTCAACTCCGACATGTACTTCGCCGTCAAGGCTAAAGGCGCCACCGATACCACCGATGCGCTTGCCTACCATATGGTGATTACGATGGACGAGTCATCTGCCAAGCCCGACAAGGAGTCGGACGACCCTGCCGACAAGATTCCCGATGCCGCTGACAAGGCTTCCGAGAGCGGCAAGAACGCCAAGGCCTCAACCTCTGGCAGGAGTGGAATCGGCAGCTCGCTCAAGAGGCCCGCAGGCTCGCGTTCCGGCCGAGGTTCGAACGACGGCCTGCAGAAGGCATCGTATTCACCGGGCTCCGACGGATTCGTCACTGCCAGCACCACTGGCGCTGGACTGCAGAGCGACAATCCCAAGGCCCTGATCGCATTGCTCATCATCTTGGGCGGCGCCATCATCATCGGTGCCACCGGATTCACAGCGCGCTTCCGTAAGCTGGGTAAATGATGAAGGCTCTCTCTCGCGCTCACCTGGCGCTGACCGCGCTGTTCGTGGCGACTCTCATGCTTGCATTCATGCCCTCTACAGCGCATGCAACCTATGCGGATGTCGCTGAGAAGTATTCCGCCGGACAGGATCTGCCAGCCCATGGCGACATAGTCTATGGCGAGGACATCCCCGATGGAACCTACGTTGTTCCAGCTGTCACGACCTCGACGATGTGCATCCTTTCCCATCCGAACACCGGTGAGCGCAACTACTGCGTGATCAAAGTCAGCAACGGAAACATCGTTGCCACTTTCAGCATCTCCAAGGCCTACAACGCCATCTTCTTCGGCACGGCCGATGAGGCTGCGGCATCCACCAACGCCGATGGCTCCGATGGATCTGCGTACATCTTCGGAGATCCGCCCAGCGGCTACGTTCCGCACCTCTATTCGGTCACCGTTCCTGCGCTCAACTATCCCTTCGAGATGGCGACGTTCAGCGGTGGCACCAAGGAGCACGAGCAGGCGGCTTGGTATTCTCGCAAGGCCATACTTCTCTCCACTCCCGAGATCGAGGATGCGATCAACAACAGGCCGCATGACGATCCTTCCGACGATATCGCTCCGGTCACTCCTGGCGGAAACTCCGGATCAGGCGGTTCATCCAGCGGCTCGGCATCTGCTGGAGGTAGCGGCTCACAAGGCTCTAGTGGATCGGGATCTGCCGCGGCTCAGCAGTCCGCTTCTCAGCTGCACGGAATCGAGTTCACGATTGCCACCCTCGATGATCCAGAGTCGCAGGGCTCGGCTGGTGCTGCAACCGCTGCAGAGCACGGGCTCTCTCCGCAAGCCATCATAGCAATCGTTTTCGGCGTCACCCTTTTGGCGGGCATAGCTTGGAGAACCGTTGGATTCGTTAGGGGCAAGAGGGCCAAGGTGGCCCGGTAGACGCCGCAGCAATGGAAGCAAGGTCAGATTCTGAAAGGACTTTCGATAGATGCTAGTCGAAACCATGCACACAATGGCAAGCTCGCTCCAGATTCCGGTGATCATCCTGCTCATCGCGCTCGTGGTGGTTGTCGTGGCTATCGTCGGAACGCTGATCGCCGAGGTCTTCACCGAGAGGCGGTACTTCAAGCTCTCGATTCCAGATCTCATCGATGATCTGCAGGGCAATCCCGATACCGAGGGGGTCATCTCCGGCAGCGGGATGCTCGGACGCCAGAAGCAGGCGCTCATCGAGATCGTCTCCCACCCAGATGCGACCAAGGGCGAGCTCGAGTCGATGTCGGTCGAACTCGTGGCCGAGGAGCAGTCGCGTTTCGACAATCGCGTCAGGGTGACCGACTTCATCGCGAAGGCCGCGCCGTTGATCGGCTTGATGGGAACGCTGATTCCGCTTGGTCCAGGCATCATCGCGATCGGCTCCGGCGATGTCGAGATCCTTTCTCAGAGCTTGCTCATCGCCTTCGACACGACGATTCTCGGATTGATCGTTGCCGCGGTCTCTTTGCTCGTCTCGACTATACGCAAGGCCTGGTACAACAAGTACATGGCCGCCTACGAGGCAGCGACGGAGTGCGTGCTCGAAAAGGCCTGCGAGCGGGTTGACGCGCGCATGGCAGACGATGTGGTTCCGGTGATTGTCGAGCCCACCCCGATGGTGGAGCAATCTGAGCGCGCGCCTGTGCTTCAAGCTCCAGCTAGCCCGAATTCCACGATGCCGCTCCCTGCGGCTTCGGCGAGCGAGGTGGACGATGATCAAGCGTAGGCACGGAACCAGCCTGAACCGCACGCGCGGCGCAAGCGGGGAAGACGTCAATCCCAGCGCATATATCACCAACATCGCCGACTGCATGCTGGTGCTTGCACTCGGCCTTCTCGTAGCGTTGATCGCGCGCTTCGACCTGCAGCTCGACCAGCAGCCCGAGGAGCAGATCATCGGCATCGAGGTCAACATGGATGCCGACAACGATGGTGTCATCGACGAGGGCTATGAGCAGAAGGGCGAGGTCTACTACGACTCGGCCACTGGCAAGTACTACATGGTCCAGGATTAGCGCCTCTGCGCGCAAGAATATTCCAGCGCCTCATGTTGTGGGGCGCTTTTTCTATCTAAGGGTGATTTGGCAGGCCTTTAAGACCGTTGAGGATCGGCGAGCGACTATCCGATGAACTGGAACTGAACTCCATTCGGATCGTCGACGAAGAAGAAGCTCACGCCAGGGCCGGGGGAGATGATCGGCGTCGGTGCGAGGCCAGCCTCCTCGAGTTCGGCGCGGTAGCCCTCGACATCCGCAACAGCGAATCCGATGGAGATGCCCGTGGCGCTGACGGCATCGCCAGGGTCGTCGATGATCTCGATGTTCGTGGCGCCCTCGGCATCGGATAGGAACGAGATTCTGTCACCCACCGTGCGCACCACATTCAGTCCGCAGTACCTCTCGTAAAAGGCAACGGATTCGTCCTTTTTGGCGCTCTTGATGGTCACGTGCGCGATATGCATGATTGCCCCCTTTTCCAGCAGTTTGTCGAACGCTTGCGTTCAATTCTAGCAAAACGGTATTGCTCCGCGTCTGCACGCACCGAGCCCGCACTCTACCGCATCCGTGTGCTATCATCGTTGCGAACGAAGGACGGAGGAAGGGAGGCGCCATGAAGATTAGGCTCAACGAGAACGAGAAGATCGTCACGAGCATTCGCGAGGGAATCCTCAAGAAGGGCGGATACTGCCCATGCAGGCTCCAGCAGATCGAGGAGAACTACTGCATGTGCCAGGAGTTCCGCGACCAGATAGCCGACCCGGATTTCGAGGGCTATTGCCACTGCATGCTCTACTACAAGGAGAAGTAGGGCTTGCAGCACCAACCGATGGAAAGCGCCGTGGGAACGATCCTGCGGCGCTTTGATTCTCTGGGCATTCCTATACCATGCCGTCTATGGTTATCCAGGTCTGCTGGTCATCGATCGGTTCGGTGAAGATCAATCCGTTGTTTTCCGGCTCCTTGGCGCGATGGAATTTGAACAAGGCTGTGTTTCCGTTGCCGACGAGCCCTAATATCTCGATCTTTCCCATTCCATGTGACATGACGAACCTGAATTGCTTGGAGATTCCAGGCAATGAGCCCTTGACCGTTTCCACGAGGTCGATGCCGCTTCTAAGCGGCACTTGGAATATGCCATGGACGCCTCTCACGGGTCGGCATTGGAAGACGTAGTAAGGCGAGATTCCCCAGTTAGCGAGTCCCATCAAAGTACGGCGAAGCGCGTCGAAGGAATCGTTTACGCCTGCCAGCAATACTGTTTGGTTGCGTAGCGCGATCCCAGCCTTCTTGAGGCAGTCTATGGCGCGTTTGGATTCTGGCGTGAACTCCCTATGGTGGTTGAAGTGCGTAACCATATACACCTGCCTGCGTTTGGCCACCTCCGCCAGCATGTCGAGGAGTTCGGGATCATCGTAGATGCGCTGGGGAAAGACGACAGGCGTGCGAGATGCGATGCGAATGAATTCAAGTTGATCGAGCTTGCCTAGCATCTCGAAGTTGTGCCTGAGAACATCGTTGCTGTTCATCAATCCATCTCCGCCGCTAAGGATCACGTTGTTGATCTCCGGATGCCTGGCGATGTATTCGCATGCGGCGGAAAGGTCATTGCATGCTTCCGATTCGTTCATGCCAACCATCCTCTTGCGGAAGCAGAATCGGCAGTAGCATGCGCAGACATCGGATGTGAGCAGAAGAGCGGTCGAGCCGTATTTATGCTGCAATCCAGGGATTATCGTGTTTACATCCTCGCCGCCCGAGTAGATTTCGCCACTCTCTTCAAGCTCTTCAATGTGGGGCAGCGCGATGCGAGAGATCGGATCGCCAGGATCGTCAGGGTTGATGAGATCGAAGTAGTATTCCGTTACCGAAACGGGGTATCTGGCACAAACCTTGCCAATGAGCTCGGCATCCTTTTCAGATGCGCCCAAACGTCCAACAATCTCATCTGCGGTTTTAATGTTGCGCGCGAGATCTTCTTGCCACATACGCGGCTCCTAGGTCTGGCTCGTAGCATTACATGATGTATGCGATTGTCGTCACCTAACTTGCCGATGGAAAGCAAGGGTTAAAAAACAATATACCACTATTTGTCGATTAAAGCGATAAGTCGCTTTGCCCACTTGCTACGAGAGCTGTTCGGCTACGACCTGCGCGATGCGCTTGCGCTCTTTGCCTCGCACGTCGATCAGCTCGGCGATGATGCTGATGGCGATCTCCTGCGGGGTCTTGTCGGCGATCTTGATGCCGATCGGTGCATAGACCGCATCGATCTGCTCCTGCGTGACGCCGAGCTCGAGCGCGCGGGCGAAGACGTCGGCGTTCTTGCCGACGTTGCCCATCATGCCCACGTAGAACGCAGCGCTTGGCGCGGCATGGACGATCGAATCGACATCGTGCACGTGTCCGCGGCTCACGCAGACGCAGTAGTCATCCTCGGTGAGCTCGATGCTGCTTGCGAGGTTGGTCCATAGCTCGTCGACGAAGATCCTCTCGCTGGTAGGGAAGCGCTCCTCGGTCAGAAACGCCGCATCGTCGTCGATCACCGCTGTCGTGAAGCCGCAGTCATGCGCGTAGCGTGCGAGGTAGACGCTCACATCTCCAGCACCGTAGACCACCACTCGGTTGGTGCGGAAGAGAGGAACGGAGCACCAGGTCACACCTGCGTACTGGTCGGTGTGCATCGAGGGGCCGCGAGTTGCATCGAGCATCTGGAAGCGGTCACGCTTGTTCCAGGGGCGAGAGCAAACGATATCCTTGCCCTCATTGGCGAAGAAGATCGTCGAGATCGGGTCGAGGCCGGCTCCGCGCGCAGGGCTGATCGGATCTTCCACGACGTACTTCTCTGCATCGAGGATGATCTTGAATCCAAGCCACGCCTGGTCGTTGAGCTCGAGGGAGGCCAGCGCGCGCTTGAACGTGGGAATGTCCTCGGCGGTGAGGTTGGCGAGCACGTCGGCAAGGTGCTCCTGTTTGATGAGTGGGCTGTTCTCGAGCGCTTCTGCACTGAAGCAGGGGATATCCTCGGGGTCAACCTGCGGAGCCTTGCCGCTCTCCAGCGAGTCGATGATTCCTTGGATGGTCGATGCGGTGATCATGGTGTTTCCTTCGCTCCTGTTGATATGGTGCTATTGAAAGATCTTGTCCAGATAGGCGATGATGTCGTCCGACTCGTACATCGGCTCCCCATCGATGAACAGGCAGGGCACCTGCTCCTTGCCGCCCTTCTCGATGAGGAACTTGACGACCTCTGGGTCGCTCGTGTTCTGCATGGGGATGTTGATCTTGCGCTTCTGCATGAAGCGCTTCACCTTGGCGCAATAGGGGCAGCCGGTCTTTACGATCAGAGTGAGCTCAGGGGTCATGTTGTTTCCTCCTTCTAGGTTTCGATGTAGCGAGAGGCGATCTTGCGTGCGGCACGCGTGGTGGAGAGGCCATCGACGTCGACGATGATGTTGGCGCGCTTCTCGTAGAGCGGGCAACGCTCGGCATAGAGCGCATCGAGGCTCGCCTCGGCGCCATGCCGGAACACTATACCGCGTTCGTCGAAGTCCTCGAGCCGAAGCTTGACCTCTTCGAGCGTGCACCGCAGGTAGATCATGGTTCCAATCGATGCCAGATGGTCCATCGCCTCGTCGCTGTAGATTGCGCTGCCGCCGGTTGCGATGACGGTGTTTCGCGCCTCGACCTCGCGCAGGGCCTCGTTCTCGATCTCGATGAATCCCTCTGCGCCGAACTTGTCGATCAGGCCCTGCAGCGTGTTGCCGTGCTTGCACTGGATCAGCAGGTCGGCATCGAGGAAGTTCTTGCCCAGGATCTTCGCGAGGACGACCCCAAGGGTCGACTTGCCTGCGCCTGGCATGCCGATGAGGATGATGTTGCCTTCGAGCATCTGCGGTCTCTCTTTTGTTTGCCAGCTTCTACTCAACAACAACTATAGCAAAAGGTTTGATCGAAAACGGCAAGTGATTTCTATGTCCAGACTGTGCAAGCGATGACCATATGCTCTAAACTTGTCCTATTGCAAGGTGTTTCGTTCGTCTCTCGACCATTGGAGCTTTGTTGATCTGGCTTGCCTTCCTCTTCATAGGCGGCATGGTTGCTATCGGCGCCGTCACGTTCATCGTGTTCAGGATGGCCAAGCTCAGATTCATCCAGCGCCTTGCCAAAGAGCGCAAGGGAATCTCGCGTGTGATCTCCCTTGGAATCCTTCTCGTAGCTGCGGTCGCGCTCATCTTGGCAATGGGAGTGCTGAACGCGATCATCTGCTTCATCCACCTGTTCTTGGTTTGGGTGATCTGCGACTTGGTTGGCAAGATAGTGCGCAAGGCATCCAAGCGCGAGTTCAAGGGATACTATGCCGGCATCGTCGCTATCGTGCTCACCGTGGCCTACTTGGGATATGGGTGGTACTCTGCGCATCACGTAGTCGAGACCGACTATAAGATATCGGCGGGGGAGAGCCTTGAGATCGATAGCCTTCGAGTCGTCGGTTTCGCGGACTCGCATGTCGGGGCGACTTTCAACTGGCAGGGATTTTCCGAGCACATGGAGGAGATCGAAGCGCTCGATCCCGATATCGTCGTAATCGCGGGAGATTTCGTGGATGATGGAACGACGCGCGAGGATATGATCGAGAGCTGCAAGGCGTTGGGCCAGATCGAGAGCACCTACGGCGTCTACTACATCTATGGCAACCACGACAAGGGATATTTCGGCAGCGAATCCAGGGGATTTTCCGCTGAGGATCTGGTCGAGAACCTTGAGGCCAATGGCGTCGTCGTCCTCGATGACGATGTGGCCAACATCGTCGGCAACTTCTACATCATCGGGCGTCAAGACGCATCCAATCAGACCCGCACTCCCATATCCGAGCTTTCCGCAGGATGCTCCAGCGACGATTTTCTCTTCGTCCTCGACCATCAGCCGAAAGACTACGATGCCGAGGCGGCCGCAAGGGTCGACCTCGTCTTCTCTGGGCACACGCATGGCGGCCAGTTCTGGCCGATTCGCAATTTCGGTGTCTGGCTCGGCATGAACGACCTCACCTACGGCTACGAGAAGCGCAACGATACCGAGTTCATCGTCACCTCGGGAATCGCCGACTGGGAGGTCAAGTTCAAGACTGGCTGCGTCTCCGAGATCGTCGTCATCGACATCGAGAGGTAGCCGCAACAGGCGGCGCTTTCGATTTGCGCTTCCCCAAAGCAATCGCGTAACCAAGATTTAATCGTTTACCGTGCACATCGCCCCTTGTTAACGGTTCTGTAA
>JAILQZ010000072.1 GCA_024698685.1 bacterium | reverse complement strand
TCGGTGGCCAATCCTCGGCCTCGCCATCCTTTGACGATGCTGAAGCCAACCTCAATCCGATCATTCTCATAGTCGTAGGCACCGATAGTTCCAACCACGACGTCATCCACATCCAGCACCCAGCTATAGGAATGCGCTTCTTCGTAGCTGGCGATGAAGCGCTCCACGGCTGCCTGTGCCATTTCGGGCGTAGCGTAGGGGTTCCATCCGGAGTACTCGTACGTCGACGGGTCTAAGCCCAAGTATTGGTGCAGGTCGGGAGCGTCATCTGGGCGGAACCTGCGCAGAATCAGCCTTTCAGTACGCAATTCCGCCGTGCCGTGAACTTCGATTTCCTCGATCGACGCAATCTGAGATTCGAGGATGATGAAGCCGTCGATCCTGATTCCATCTTCGTCCATGCCATATTCTTCGAATAGAAAGCAGGAATCGAAGAAGTCGACAACTCCGGTGAACGTATCTCCGTAGATGCTCTCTACCCGGACGTGCTTCTCGTCGAAATCGGATAGCTTCATAGCGCACTTTGTCCCTACAGTTCGCTTTCTTTGAATTGCTCCAGCAGGTTGTAGAGCCCGTCTTCCGAGAGGACGCCGCGTGGGATGTCCTGTGGGATGAGCCCGGCCTCGTCGGCCGCGAAATCGAGCTTCCACTCCTCGCTGCCGTAATAGGCTTCGAGCATGCCGCACAGCGCCTGCAGCATCTCCATCTCTTCCTCGGAGAGCCCATTTGCCTCTAGCAGCTGTTGCGCCAAGCGCATCATGTCCTCGTACTTCATGATCCGCGAGATCTGCTCGCTCTTCTCGTTTTGCAGCTCGAACATCGACATCATCTCTGCATCCTTTGCATTGCAATCTGACTGGCATCTATCCATCAATCAGCATTATCCGCCTTCTTCGGTCTTCTCGATACGATCAGCAGCGAATAGGCTATCTCGGCGACGAGCAGTGCGATGAAGATCGCCACCGCTATCGTCGGAGAGCTGGTTGCGCCCATGAAAACCCTGTTGGTTATGTCGATCGCTGCGTGGATGACGATCAGCGATGCAAGATCTTCGCTCTTGATATAGACCGCTCCGAACACGAGGCCGACCACCGTGGAGTATCCGGCTTGCACCAGCGCGTTCAGCAGATCTCCGTTCATGGCGTTCGTCAGGTGGATCAATCCGAAGATGGCTGCGGAGACGAGAAGCGCGAACATGTCGCTTTTACCGCTGGCCTTCAGGTTATGGATGAAGATGCCCCTGAACAGGACTTCCTCGAACAACGCCGGCGCGATTCCGAAGATCACGATCTCTGCGCTCAGGGCGGCAAAGGCTCCGTGCGAGAGGTAGTGGTTGGCGATGTTCCATGCAACGAAGAGCAGCGCAGGAAGTGCGATCAACGCTCCAGAGAACTGCCGTTTCCAATCGAAGCAGCTGTGGAAGACGGCAATCAGAAGCAGGGCGACCATTATTCGAGCTGCCGATATGTTGAAATCGCTGTTTGCGGAGCCCAGAATCTGGCAAGCTGCCGACACGGCAAAGGCGAGCGCGAACGCAACGACGATCAGCACGATCTCGAAGATGATGGGGTGTTTGACTGCGAATTCCTTCATTTCAACACCTCGACGTGCAGCTGTGCTTGCAAGCATTGGTTAGCGCTTCGACAACCATGCCGCCGCGCCTAGCTCCTAGAACGTAAGATAAGACTTGTACTCGGCTTCTGGATCCCTCTCCAGAAGGCTCCATTCGTCCCATTTATGCGACTTCGCATCTGCAAAGAGGAACAGGTGCATGTGGCGTCCGTACTTGAGGTATCTGAACGCATCATCGCCGGGGAAGCCCCAATCATCGATCGTGAAGTTGTACCTTCCGCGCCCGGAATAATCCATGCCGTCAGTGCAGAGGTAGAAGCCCACGAGCTTTCCGTCTTCGAACACCGCCATGTTGGGATCCAAGTCGAAGTAGCCGCAATAGTAGGCAGTGGCATCCTCCCCGCTGTCGGAGTCGGCCAGGAAGAAATGGCTTCCCTTGCAGCGGACTATCCACTTCGGCGCTTCGGCCTCGAATTGCTCGAGCAGCTCCGACGTGTATTCTTCCTCTGCCAGATAGGCCTTGGAGCCATCGGACAACGTGATCTCGATGCGCTCATCGGTGCCGTTTTCAGCAGGTGAGGTTTCAATTCGAGCGTGCTTCATGGTGCTGCAAAACCCTTCCTTCTCCTATCGATTGCAAAACGCAAAGACCTTGGCATAGAAGTCCTTTGCCTCTTCGTAGAGCCCGTGGCCCAAGCCCTCGTATACGCAGATCTCGCTGCCCTTGATGCTGCGGCTGAGCTCGCCTGCGGCATCGGTGCCCACCGTTTTATCATCGCTGCCGGCGATTATCAAAGTCGGGCAGCCGATCTTCGACAGCTCGCTGTGCGCATCGAACTCCAGGATCGCCTCGGCGTTGCGCATGAAGCGATTGTAGCTCTTCGGCTTGGTAAGCTTGGCTAGGGCCGGGAAGTACTTCCTGTTCTTCTCGAGGTACTCCTTCGAGTATGTCTTCTCAGCCGTGTCGAGGATTAGCGCAGTGTGCTCGCCGCGGCTTGCCATGCCGATCCATTCGGTTACCGCTTCCGTCACAGTCTCGTTTGCATTTGGAGCGGTGACGGCGAGAACCAGCTTCTCCACCAGCTCGGGATGGTCGATCGCCAAGTACTGGGCGATCATGCCGCCTTGCGAAACCCCCAGAACGCATGCCCTATCCAATCCAAGGCTCTTCATCGCCGTGGCTTGGTCTTCGGCCATCTCCCTGATCGAATATCCATCGGGCATGTTGTCCTTCCTGCTGAACATGTAAACCGTCCAGTCCTTGAGGAAGCTCTTATAGGGAACTGATAGGATGCGCGCCTTGCCCTTCACGGTTGCCAGTCCATCCGATAGGCCAGGCAGCACCACTAGCTTCTTGGAACCCTTGCCGAAAGCGACGAATTGCATGTTGGTATTGCCTATGGTCACGCAATCGCTCTTCTTCATAGCTGCTCTTTCGCTTCCGTCGCCTTGATCGTACCCAATCCAATTATACGAGCTCGGCCCAACTCCGCAGCAAGCTCTCCAGATAGTCTGCGACATGCGCTGGATCCGCAAACTCCAGCCGATCGTAGTCACCTGCTCGGCTTAGCGTTCCATTCTCCACCCGCTGCTGCGCTTCTTGGGAAAATGCGTCCAGTTCCTGCAAATATGCGGCAGCCGCTTCCCGCGAAAGCTTTCCCCTCCTTGCCCATCTTTCGCCCAGCCTGAAGGACCTTTGCAGCATGAAAAGGATGGTGACATCGTCGAGCCAGCCTGATCTGAACGGATAATGAAGGACTTCTTCCCAGCACCAATCGCTTCTGTCGCCTTTCATAAACTCCGTCGCCTGCGAATATGAGGCGAGCGCATCCTTGCCATGCGGCTGTTGCGCGAAGAATCCGTCCAGGAACTCCTTGCGCCAAGTCTCTTCGGTCTCCTTGGATACGTGATACATGTCGTATTCGACTTCATCCCCGTCGAGGGCCATGAAATACCGGTTTCCGCAATAATGCAGATACAGCTCTTTTGCGCGTTCCATCCCGCATCCTTCGCTGAGTTTCGCTTTTGATACCGTGTGGCATTGCTGCGCGCATCATCGGTTCAGGAATTTTTCCAGGAGAACCATGTTGACATCGGGGATCCCGTTGAAAACGGTTGGCACGACGGCTATCTCCTTGTAGCCCAGCTTGGCGTACATTCTCCGAGCAACCAGGTTTCGCTCATTTGTATCGATACGCAGCTCGAAGCAGCCGTTTTCCAGCGCATATGCCTCGTAGAAGTCGACGAACTGCCTTCCCAGTCCCATCTTGCCAGCGCGCGGGGAGATGGTTAGCGTGTGCAGCACGCAAACCTGATCGGCATCTGCTTCGTGCTCCCATTGGACTCGTGCGTAGTCGCTCACCTGGATCTTGTTGATGATGCCTGAGCCAAGGACCTCGCCATCCTTCTCGATCACGAAGAGGTCATCTCGCCTCAGCGCCTCTTCCGCGATGGCTTTTGTGGGGTACACTCCCCGAATCCATCCGATGACGGCTTCTCCGCTCTCCTCCATCTGGTGGATCTCGTCGTAGATTCTCGCCACGGCGTCGATGTCTGAAGCGGTTGCCTTCCGAATCATGAATGCCTTCTTTCAGGCTAGAAATGCCTCAGCGCATCCAGGCCGAGCAGGAGCGCCTTCTCATGCGAGCCCGTGCCGAAGTCCCTGGCATCGTATTCATCGACATTCGCCAAAGAGTCCGCAGTGAACAGGAATTGCCCGAACATCGCTCCGCGCTTTCTGCAACACGCAGCAAGTGCAGCGCATTCCATGTCGACCACCGAGCAGCCTTCCTCCAGCCGATATCTGACCATGTCCATCGTTTCGCGAAGGAATCCGTCGGTGGACCAGGTTGTGCATGTCTCGAAGGGAAGGCCGTGCTTCTCGAACGTATCCTTCAGCACGGCGACAGGCTCTTCATCGAGCTCAATATATCTTGATGGGGGCAGATAATGATACGACGTGCCCTCTGCTCTGAGCGCTTTGGTCGGAACGATGAAGGAGTTCTCCTCGAAATTTGCCAGCACTCCGCAGGATCCGACCGCAATCACCTTATTGCATCCGCAATAGACGAGGGTGTCCAGCACTCTCGTGGAAGCCGCCGCGCCGATCGGCGATTGCACCATGCAGATATCCTCGTTCTCCTCGTGCACCACATAGATATCGATGTTGTGCGAGACCGTGACCAGGGTTCCGACCACCTCGACATCATTCTTCTCGGCGTATTCATGGACGACATCGCCGAGAAAGGCGAAAAGGCACTTTTCAGGCAATGAGCCGCCATTCCAGCCAAAACCAGGCGATATGACCTCCTGTGAGCTCTCGTCATATTCAAGGATAGGAATCTCGTTCCGAATGATCATCGCCTGGTCTCCTGCAAATACAAGTTCCTGCAGTACTGTTCAATCCTAGGACATCCAAGCCGCGGACTCAACCATTCGCTCTCCGGCAACGTATGGTTTAAGAATCGATGCCTGACAGGGCTTCCTCCGCAGACTTCATGATGGCATCGACGTCAGCCCCAACGATATCGAGTCCAGCAGCCTCGATTTTACGCACATCCTGAATGCCATAATAGCCCTGCGACAGAGCTTTCACATACCCGAAGCCGAACTCCTCCGGGACATAATGCCCTCCCGCCGTGGTCACATAGAACAGCCTCTTTGCCTTGCAAAGGCCGATCGGTATACCTTGTTCCGAGTATTCGAATGTGATGCTCACGACATTGACCAGCTCCAGATACTGCTTCAGTGCAGCGGGGAAGGAAAGATCCCAATACGGAGCCGCTATCACGATGGTTTCCGCTTCCGAGAACTGTCGTGCAAGGTCAAACAGCGGGTCGTGGAAATCGCCTTTGGCAATCAGCCGGTCGCGCTCGGTGAGATATTCCTCGTCGACAACAGGGAAGCAGATGTCTTCCAGGCAGATTTCCTCAAAGGGCTCTCCCAGCTTGGCGAGCAATGCTTCTGCCAGCTTCCTGGTTCTGGATTCTTTGCGCACGCAAGCGTTGACATACAATATCGGCTTTTCCATAGATATGCCCTCTCCTCATGATACAGCTGATCGGCAGCCGCTCCCGTTCCTCGCAATCAGCGCTACGGTTCCATGTTTGCGTGTTTGCCTTGACTTATCCACTGATATGCGATTCTTGGGGAACCATCTTCCACATAGATGGTCCCGCAT
>JAILQZ010000069.1 GCA_024698685.1 bacterium | reverse complement strand
CGACGAGCTCATCATGGAAAGAACCGGGAAGGCCCCCTCGGAGCTCATCGGCAGGCTCGGCGAGAATGGCTTCCGCAACATCGAGGGCGAGATCGTCATCGAGGTAGCCAGCGCTGCTGGGAAGATCATAGCTACCGGCGGCGGCTCGATTCTACGCGAGGCCAACGTCCGCGCGCTCGCTCGCAACGGCATCCTCGTCTACCTTGACAAGAGCCTCGAGAACCTCGTCGCAACCGAGGATCGTCCGCTCTCATCTGACCAAGGCGCGCTCGACGCCCTCTATGAGCAGCGTACCCCGATCTACGAGCGCATCGCAGACGTTCGCATCGATGCCAACGCGCAGCCAGAGGATATCGAAACGGCGATCATGGAGGAGTTGAAGCTATGAAGCTGCTCGTTCTCAACGGCCCAAACATCAACATGCTCGGCATCCGCGAACCCGAGATCTATGGCTCGAAAACCTACGATGACCTGCTGAAGCTCATCTCTGCGCATGCAGAGGCGCGTGGCGTGGAAGTCGAGTTCTGCCAGTCCAACCACGAGGGCGATCTCGTCGATGCCATCCAACGCGCCTACTTCGAGCGCTTCGATGGCATCGTATTCAACCCTGGCGCCTACACCCACACCTCCGTGGCCATCGCAGACGCCGTCAAGGGCGTCGGGCTCCCCACGATAGAGGTGCACATCAGCGACGTCTCCAAGCGCGAGGACTTCCGCCAGATCAGCTATGTGAGAAGCGCTTGCATCGGCACGATCGCGGGCAAGGGCTTCGATGGATACAATCTGGCGATCGACCGCCTCGTCGAGTGGAAGGAGCGCGATGCGGGTAGCAATTAGCCCGAGCAGTGCATCCGGCACCATCTCGGCTCCACCGTCGAAGAGCTATGCGCATCGCCTGATGATCTGCGCAGCACTTGCGTGCGGGCAAAGCACCGTGCGCGGCATCGCCGAGAGCCAGGACATGCTGGCGACGCTCGATTGCATCGGCGCTCTGGGCGCAAAGTGGAGCCTCGATGGCGATGTGCTGATTGTAGAGGGATGCACGCCGAGCTTTTCCGATGGCACGATCTTCCCTTGCAGGGAGAGCGGCTCGACCCTGCGCTTCCTGATGCCCTTGGCGGCGATCTGCGGATCCAAGGCGATCTTCACTGGCACCGAGCGGCTGATCAGCCGAGGCGTCGGAGTCTACGATCGGCTCTTCTCCGAGAAGGGCATCGGGCTCGCGCGCACCAGCAACGTCTACGAGCTCCGCGGCCCGCTGCAACCTGGCGAGTTCAAGCTCGAGGGCAACGTGAGCAGCCAGTTCATCAGCGGTCTGCTCTTCGCGCTTCCGCTGCTCGACGGCGACAGCGCCATCGAGATAATCCCGCCCGTCGAAAGCCGCCCATACATCGATATCACCATCGACGCGCTGAGCAGCTTCGGCATAGAGGTGCGGCGCACCGGAGAGAACCGTTTCGAGATTCCCGGGAACCAGAGCTACTCGCCAGCGGAGATACAGGTTGAGGGAGACTGGTCCAACGCCGCATTCCTCCACGCGCTCAACGCGCTCGGCAGCAGCGTAGAGGTCACCGGCCTCAACGGCGCGAGCCTTCAGGGAGACCGCTTCTGCATCGAGGCGTTTGCCCAGCTAGACACGCAAAACGTCACGATAGACATCGCGAATTGCCCCGACCTCGGCCCCGTGCTCTTCGCCGTGGCCGCGGCAAAGGGCGGCGCGACCTTCACAGGCACGAGGCGCCTGCGAATCAAGGAGAGCGACCGCGCGGCGGCGATGGCATCCGAGCTCGCCAAGTTCGGGGTAAGCTGCATTGTGGAGGAGAACTCGGTCACCATCGGCGGCGGGGGCCTTGGCATCCCAACCGAGCCGCTGCAGGGACACAACGACCACCGCATCGTGATGTCGCTGGCGCTCCTGGCCAGCGTTGTCGGCGGCGAGATCGAGGGCGCCGAGGCGGTCTCGAAGAGCTACCCCGGCTTCTTCGACGACCTCGCCTCCCTCGGATTGGAGATAACGTATGGAGCTTGATCGCAATCTGCGCATCGGGATCGTCGGGCTGGGCCTCATGGGCGGCAGCTACGCGCAAGCGCTCTCGGCCAAAGGCTTCGAGGTCGGCGCGATCGACCAGCGCGAAGAGAACATAGGGTTCGCCCTCGAGCGCGGCTGGATCGCGCATGGCAAGTGCGAGCCCGACCCAACCTACATCGGCGGCTTCGACATCGTGGTCTTCGCGCTCTACCCGCGCATCTTCGTCGAGTGGATCGAGGCCAACCAAAGCCTCTTCAAATCGGGCGCGTTCATCACCGACGTCACTGGCATCAAGGGCTGCGTGGTCTATCGCATCCAGAAGATGCTGCGAAGCGACATCGAATACATCGCGGCGCACCCGATGGCAGGGCGTGAGTCGAGCGGCATCGAGTTCGCCGACGGGAGCATCTTCGATGATGCGAACTACATAGTCACGCCGACGGAGGCTAACACCGCTAAGGCGATCGCTACGTGCAAGGCGCTCGGCGAGACGCTGGGCTTCAAGCGCATCGTGGAGCTGACCCCTGAGAAGCACGACGAGATGATCGCGTTCCTATCCCAGCTGACGCACTGCATCGCAATCTCGTTGATGACCTGCAGGGACACGACGAGCCTTGCCGAATTCACTGGCGACTCCTTCCGCGACCTCACGCGCATCGCTAAGATCAACGACAGGATGTGGAGCGAGCTCTTCGAGCTCAACAAAGAGCAGCTGCTCGCCCAGATGGACCTGTTCAGCAGCGCGTTTTCCGCGCTCAGAGAGCATATAGCCAACGACGAGACAGACGAGATCCGCAAGGTCATGCGCCTGTCCACCAGCAACAGAGAAGCATTTGACAAGACAGAGGCGTAGAAGATGAACATGGAATTCAAAAGGGAAATGCCAACCGCCAGGGTCATCAAGGAGATGTACCCGCTCTCGGAGGAGATGGAGAGCTGCAAGCGGCAAAACGACCGCGAAGTGCAGGACATCTTCCTCGGCAAGAGCGACAAGCTGCTCCTGATAATTGGCCCCTGCTCGGCCGACCGCGAGGATGCGGTGCTCGACTACATCTCGCGCCTGCGCACTGTGCAGGACAAGATCGCCGACAAGATCAAGATCGTCCCGCGCATCTACACCAACAAGCCACGCACCACGGGAGATGGCTACAAGGGCATGCTCCATCAACCCAATCCCAACAGCTCGCCCGACATGCTCCGCGGGCTGATCTCGATCAGGAAGCTCCATATCGACGCGCTCGAGCAGACCGGCTTCTCCTGCGCCGACGAGATGCTCTATCCAGAAAACCACCAGTATCTCTCCGACTGCCTCTCCTACGTCGCGGTTGGCGCGCGCTCGGTGGAAAACCAGCTGCATCGCCTTACCGCGAGCGGCCTAGACATCCCCGTGGGCATGAAGAACCCCACTGGCGGAGATCTCTCCGTCATGATGAACTCGATCACGGCAGCCCAGCACAGCCACATCTTCGTATACTCAGGCTGGGAGGTCGAGACGAAGGGCAACCCGCTCGCCCATGCGATCCTACGCGGCTACTCGAGCAAAAACGGCTCCCAGGTGCCGAACTACCACTACGAGGACCTGATCTTCCTCCAAGAGCTCTTCGCGAAGAGCGGGCTGGAGAACCCGTCGGCCATCGTCGACTGCAACCACTCGAATTCGGGCAAGCAGTGGGACCAGCAACCCCGCATCGCCAAGGAGGTCCTGCATTCGATGAGGCACTCCGACGCGGTGAATTCGCTGGTCAAGGGCCTGATGATCGAGTCCTACATCGAGGACGGCAACCAACCGCCCGACGGCACGGTCTACGGCAAGTCGATCACGGACGCATGCCTGGGCTGGGAGAAGACCGAGAGGATGCTCTACGAGCTCGCCGACCTGCTCTGATGTATGATTTGACGAAAGGAAGCGGACTGCGGAGAGGAGCGCGACATGCGCGCTGCATGCGTAACCAGGGCATTCGATGCCGCAACGAACACCCCGGGAAAGGTCGAGGTCATCGACTGGCCGACGCCTGCGATCTCCAACGATGACGAGGTGCTGATACGCGTGGCCTATGCCTCGATCTGCGGCTCGGACAAGCACTACATCGTCGACAACCTCTTTCCCGACCCCGTTCCCTTCGTTGCGGGTCACGAGTGGTCGGGCGTGATAGAGAAGCTCGGCCCGAACGCCAAGGCGGCGGGCTTTTCTGTTGGCGACCGCGTCACCGGCAACTTCCTGCGCGAATGCGGCTGGTGCGACAATTGCCGCGCTGGCAAGACTCAGTTCTGCGCGCAGCCCGACGTGCGCATCGGAACGCAGGCCGAGTACGTATGCTTCCCCTACCAGAACCTCTATAAGCTGCCTGACAGCGTAGGCCTGGATGTCGCTGCGCTCGCCGAGCCCTTCGCCATCGCGATCAGTGCCATCATCAAGTCTGGCGTCAAGCTCGGCGACTCCGTCTTCGTCATCGGGGCGGGCAGCATCGGGCAGATGCTCATCCAGCTCGCCAAGCTCGAAGGCGCATCGTTCATCGCCACTTCGGCCCGCACCGCTTCAAAGCGCGAGCTGGCGCTGCAGATGGGAGCAGACTGCGCTATCGACCCGAGCGCATGCGATGTGACCGAGGAGGCCAAGCACGCAAACGGAGGCAAGGGCTACGACGTGGTCTTCGAAGCGTCGGGCAACATCTCGTGCGCGATGGACGCCATCGAGCTGATCTGCCCCGGCGGCACCGCGGCCTACGTCTCCTACTACGACTTCGAATCGATTCTGCCTCTCAAGATCTTCCCGCAGATCATCCTCAAGGAGGCGACGATCAAAGGGTTGCAGATGGGCCAGATCGGCTGGCCGCATTCCGTCAGGATGCTCGAGCGCGTCGATCTCAAACCGCTGATCAGCAAGGTCTACGACCTCGAGGATGCAGCCCAGGCATACGCCGACCTAGTCGAGGGCAAGCAGCTCAAGATCCTGCTCAAGTGCTCGTAGGGCCGCTGAAAATGCTGCAAACCAAAGGCTGCCGCCCCGCAATGGGACGGCAGTCTTCTTTCATGCTCTGAGAATCTGCGGAATAGGGGCTATTCCAGCGCAAACGCCGCATCGAAGCCGGTGCGGACCGCATGCGCGATCTTACCGGGCTTCTCGCTGTCTCCGACGACGATCAGGTTGGGATATGCCGCCTGGATGGCCTCGTCGGGAAGCGTGGCGCGCGTGCCGAGCGAGAGGATGAGGTAGTCGAACTCCGCCTTCTCGATCTCGCCGCTATGGGTGTCCTCGAAGTTGGCGAACCCCTCTCCCACCTCGATGAGCTTGCGAGATGGATGCAGTCCAACACCCAGCGGCATGATGTGCTCCATCATCGCGATGATGTTCTGGAACCACATGCCGGGCATGACCTCGTCGACCATCTCGTACACGTCGACCTTGTTGCCCATCTTGGCGAGCATGTGCGCGGTCTCGATGCCGGTCATGCCGGAGCCTACGATGCAGACCTTCTTGCCGAAGAGCTTCACTTTGCCGGAGAGAACCTCGGGAGTGAGCAGGACGCACTCGGAGTCGAGGCCGGGGATGGAGCGTGGAACCACTGGAACGCTTCCAGCAGCCCAGATCACCGCATAGGGCTCGAAGCTGGCGATGAGTTCGGGGGTGGCGACGGTGTTGAGACGCACCTCGATGCCGAGCTTCTCGAAGGAGGCCTTGTAGAAGTCGATAAGATAGTCGATCTCATCCTTGTTGGGCGTCTTGTTCGCGAGCTGCAGCTGGCCGCCGATCTCGCTCTTGCGCTCGATGACTACGGGCGCAAATCCGCGGTTGGCCAGCGTAAGAGCCGCCTCGAGGCCAGAGGGACCCGCGCCGACGATGACAACGGTGCGGCCGGCTCCATCGGCTTTGAGCGACGTGTAGATGTGCTCTGAGCCCGTGCACGGGTTGATGGAGCACTGGCTGCCCTCGGGGCTCTCCATGGTAAGCATGCAGTTGAGGCAGGAGATGCACTTGCGAATCTCGTCGGTGCGCTCCTCGGCGGCCTTGTTGGTCCAATCGGGATCGGCGAAGAACTGGCGCGCGGAGCCGACGAAGTCGCAAACTCCATCTTGCAGCAGCTTCTCCGCAAAAGCGGGATCGCGGATGACGGAGGTGCAGAACACCGGGATGCTCACATTGGCCTTGACGCCCGCCGCGAGATAGGACTTCCAGCCCTGCTCGTAGCCGGTGGGCTCCCAAGCGATGTTCATCGTCTCGTAGATGCCGCTGCTCACGTCGATAGCATCGACGCCGTAGCTCTCGAGCAGCTTGCAGATCTCGATGCCCTCCTCGAGGACGATGCCGTCATCGATGCCGTTGAGCTTCAACATCTCGTCTACGCTGACGCGGCAGACTATCGGGAAGTCCTCGCCAAGCTCGGCGCGGATCCCCTCGACGATGTTCTTGACGATGCGCACGCGGTTCTCGGTGGAGCCGCCGTACTCGTCGGTGCGCTTGTTGGTATAGGGGCTGAAGAACTCGTTGAGCAGGTAGCCGTGCGCGCAGTGGAGCTCGATGCCGTCGAATCCGCACTTCTGCGCGCGTACGCTTGCGGCGACGAAGTCCTTCTCGAGCTGCTTGATCTCCTCGATTGTCATCTCGCGGGCGGGCTCATGGGTGAGCTGGCTTGAGATGCCGCTCGGGCTCGCACAGGCGCCCTGCGGATCCATCGCGGCAGCTCCCTGGCAGCCGGAATGGTAGAGCTCGGGCATGATTGCGGCACCCATCGCGTGAACGTGGGCCACGAGGTCGCGCATGCTGTCGATGACGGAATCGACCGACATCGTCATCTGCTTGTCATTGCCGGCACCCTGCCCCGGCTGGACGTTCATGCACTCGGTGATCACAAGGCCAACCCCGCCCGCCGCGCGGCGCGTGTAGAAGGCGATGTCCTTGGCGGTTGCGATTCCGTCCGCATTGGAGAATCCGTTGCCCATCGGCTCTTGGACGGTGCGGTTCCTGATCTCGAGCTTTCCGATCTTGCACGGAGATAGGAGCTTCTCATACATGGCTGGTTCCTTTCCTCGAATATCTTCAAGGGCGCGGCGCGCTCGGCATGCTGCCTGCGCAACGCAAATGCCGCAGCCCCCTGCTTTCAGCCCATACGGAGTTAAGTATAGCTTGCAATTCCCCAGATTGAGCTGTATTCGCGCTCTCGACTGTGCCGATTTTTTGTGCATATATGCAAATCGACGGAATACTCGCCGCTTTTCCCTACTATTTGGTTGGAAATGGCTAAACTTGCATTATCTATGTGCCCGTGCGCGTGGAAGCGAGGTGAACAGCGATGATGGAACGATTCTTCAGGAGTGTCATCAGACACCCCAGGACCGTCTTGCTCATCTTCATCGCGGTCACCATTGCGAGCGCCGCCTGCATCCCATTCGTCAAGGTCAACTACGACTTCGCGGCCTATCTGCCACAGGGCACCGCGTCAACTGCCTCCATCGAGAAGATGAAGGAGGTCTTCGACGAGCCGCTTCCCAACGGGCGCATGTACGTCGAGGGACTCACCATCGTCGAGGCCAAGGAACTCTACGAGGACCTCAAAGAGGTCGACGGCATCCTGAGCATCTCATGGCTCGGCGACTTCGTCGACGTGGGCGCGCCGCTATCGATCTACGATGAGGACCTCGTTGCCGCATGGAAGAGCGACAACGGGTTCCTCTACCAGATTGCGCTCGACGAGACGCTCGACTTCGAGGCCATGGAGCAGGGGCGCGAGCTCGCCGCGAAATACACCGACGGGCAGGTCGCCTACTCGGGCACTCAGGTAAACACCGGGTTCGCCAAGAACTCGAGCGGCTGGGAGGTCAAGCTCATCATGCTGATGGCCATCGTCGTCATCGCGTTGATCCTGCTGCTCACATCGAGCTCGTGGTTCGAGCCCGTTCTGTTCCTGATAGCGATCCTCGTTGCGATCGTAATCAATCTGGGCACGAACATCTTCAAGGGCGAGATATCGTTCGTCACGCAGATTTGCGCCGCCATCCTTCAGCTGGCGGTCTCGATGGACTACGCGATCGTCATGCTCAACACATACCGCGAGACCCACAAGCTCTTCCCCGACCGCGAAGAGGCGATGACCAAGGCGATGAGCAAATCGCTCGACGTCATCTTCTCCTCGTTCGCAACCACGTTCTTCGGGTTCCTCTCGCTCTCGGTCATGTCGCTGCTCATCGGCTGGGACATGGGCATCGTGCTCGCGAAGGGAGTCATGCTGAGCTTCATCTCGGTGATGCTCCTGCTGCCTGTGCTCATCATCATCTTCGAGAAGCCCATCGCACGGCTGGCGCACAAGCCGATACTCCCCTCCTTCGCAAAGTTCGGGAGGGCGTGCGCGAAGATCTCTCCGGTCATGGCGATCATCGTCGTCCTCTTGACGGCGCCGGCGTTCATCGCCTCACAAAACATCCCGTTCGTATACGGTGCCTCTGGATTCGTAGAAAAGGGCTCGACGCTCTATGACGAGACCATGCTGGTCAACGAGGAGTTCGGAGCCAACGAGACCTGGGTCCTCATCGTGCCCTCCAACCAATGGGCCGACGAGAAAGCGATGATCGCCGAGCTCGAGGGCATGCCCATTGTCGATCAGGTGATCTCCTACACCACCTCCGGAGGCGACGGCGTACCCACCGCAATGGTGGACCAGGGCACGCTCGAGCAGCTGATGAAGGGCGGATACTCTCGGATCGTCGTCAGCACCAAGGTGGTAACGGAGAACCAGGTGGCCTTCGATGCGGTACGCGATGTGCGCGCGATCGCCGACAAGCACTACCCCGAGGAGAGCTACCTCGTGGGCGCGTCGGTGTCGAGCTACGACCTCTCCACCACGGTGAGCTCGGACATGCTCAAGGTCACGCTTGCCGCGATCCTCTCGATCGGTCTCGTGCTGCTGTTCGTCTTCCGCAACGGGTTCCTCCCGCTCATCCTCGTATTCACCATCGAGACGGCGATCTGGATCAACCTATCCATCCCCTACCTTGCGGGCACGGAGCTGCAGTACATCGGCTACCTCGTCATCTCATCGATCATGCTGGGAGCGACGGTGGACTATACGATCATCATGGCCAAATCGTACGAGGAGCAGCGCGAGAGCCTACCCAAGAGGGAAGCTATCCGTGCGGCCATCGGCAACAGCGCGGTGACGATCCTGACATCCGCGACGATCCTCACGGTTTGCGGAGTCCTCATCGGTTTGATCTCCAGCAACGCAGTCATTGCAAGCCTTGGAATGTTGATAGGAAGGGGCGCGTTCATCTCTGCGATCAACACGTTCCTGCTCCTGCCGACTCTCCTCGTGCTGTTCGATAAACCTATACAGAAGCTGTCCTTCAAGCGCAAGGGCAAGAAGGCGATCCAGACAGGGGAAGCGCTATGAGCAAGGCAACCCGTACGAACAAGATAATGGAAGCGGCAAGGCCGTCCAGCAGGCGAAAGAGGCGCATCGCGATCGCGGGGCTGATGTCGGCTGCGCTATTCGTCGCGGCGATATCGATGACGGGAATCGTCCTCGCGCTCTCGAACACCTCTATTGCCTCGGACAGCACCGTCGCCTCCACCAAAGCCGTAACTCAGGATGACTCCTCCGCGGTTTCGATCGACAAGAAGGAGGTCGTCTACTCCAAGCTCAGCGCAGAGGGCGACGTCACCGGCATCTACGTCGTGAATCTGTTCGAGAGCGACCAGAAGCTCGCAATCAGCGACCCTGGCGAGTACGAGTCGGTTGACAACCTGAGCACGCAGCAGGTGCTCGAATGCAAGAACGGCCAAGTCGACTTCAACATGGACCCTGGCACGTTCAGCTACCAGGGCACGCTCAAGCCCAGCACCGCCCTGCCGTGGAACGTCGCCGTCAGCTACACCCTCGACGGCAAGCCGATCTCGGCCGATGACATCGCAGGCAAGGCTGGCGATGTGGAGATCAGGATCGACGTCACCGCGAACGGCGGCAAGCTCTCCACCTTCACCGACAACTACCTCATGCAGATCACCGCAACTATCGACAACGAGGCCATGACCGGTCTCGAGGCCAAGGACGGCTCGACGGCGATCAACGGCAATTCGACCGTCATCACCTACATGCTGTTGCCAGGTTCCAACGGCAGCTACAAGATATCGGGCAAGACCGAGGCCTTTCATTTCGATGGCCTGCAGATTGCGGCGGTTCCGCTCTCGCTCGCGCTAGACTTCGACATCAGCGCATCCTCGAGCTCCCTCGGAGACATCAACGAGCTGCAGTCCGCTATCCAGCAGCTCAACGATGGCGCCTCGACGCTGAGCGAGAGCTCCGACAGCATCGAGGAGAATCTCAAGATGCTCAACCAAGTCGACCTGCAGCTCGCGATCGTATCGAGCAACCTCAACGGCTACATCACGCAGATGGCCAACGAGCTATCGGGGATGATCGACAACCTCGCATCCCTCTCCTACGGACTGAGCGCGCTGGCGCAGGGCTCCACGGCATATCTTGATGGCCTGAAGGCGGGCGCGGCCCAGGTTGCGGTGAGCGAGTCCGACATCGTCGCCGCCGAGACCGCGTACCAAACCGCGCTGCAGACGATCAACGGCAAGATCGAGGCTGGCGTCGAGGTCACTCCCGACGACATCGCCGCGCTCAACTCCTCCGTCGAGGCGCTGCGCCAGGTCTACAGCGCCGCGGGAGCCTACAACGCCCTTCAGGGAGCGATCGAGGGCTATGGCGAAATCGACACGAACCTCCAGCAGATGTCCGGCACCCTCGCCGACTCGATGGCGAACTCCGATGCGCTCAAGGAGAACGTGAACGCGCTCGCTGAGAACTACTCGAGCTTCAACGAGGCGCTTGCGATGGCGTTCGACGGGGTCTCCAAGCTCAGCGAGGGCTACTCCGAGTTCAACGCCGGCCTAGCGGAGTTCGCGACGGGCGCCAACAAACTCGGCGACGCCACCGCGAACCTCGATTCGCAGCTCATCTCGGGAATCCGAAACGAGATCGAGAGGAGGCTCAATCCGAGTTTCACGATGCATTCGTTCGTCTATCCCTCCAACGAGAATGTGAGCCAGGTCCAGTTCGTCTACATGACCGAAAGCATCAACCTGCCAGTCGCCGAAGAGGAGCCTGCCCCAGAGCCAGAGGAAAGCCTGTGGGATCGGATTACTAAGCTATTCTCTTAGTGTCATGTTCTCAGACCAGGAATGACGCGAGACGTATGCACGATGTGTTGAGCGTCGCAGCCATGCAACGTTGCGACGCAGCGACAATTGAGTCAAAGACGTCTTCAACGGATCTCATGCGCAAGGCTGCCATGGGTGTCTTCGAGGCTGTCGACGATTGGAGCGGCCATACTTCCATAGTGGTTGGAAGTGGAAACAATGGCGGCGATGGCTACGCGCTCGCAACCATCCTCTACAGTCGTGGATTTAAATGCAGCATCCACACTCTGGCCAAGCCCAAAACCCCGAGCGCCATCCATTTCTCCAAGGCGGCCGCAGGCTGCGGCATCCCTATCGTCCCCTTCTACGAGGACGACAAGCTGCTCGAGGGCGCCAACACCATCGTCGACTGCATCTTCGGAATCGGCTTCCATGGCGATGCGCGCGGCGCCTATGCGGACGCGATCGAATACATCAACTTCAGCGACGCATTCGTTGTGAGCGTCGATATCAACTCAGGCCTTAACGGAGACACTGGAGAGGCCATAACGGCCGTTAAATCGGATCTGACGGTCTCTGTGGGCTATTTGAAGACCGGTATGCTGCTCCAGCGAGCCTCCGCGCTCATCGGAGAGCTCGTCAACGTGGATATCGGCATCGAGCTGCTCGAGCGAGAGCATCGCATGCTCGACGCCAAGGAGTTCGACGCGATGCTTAAGAGACTCGATCCGCAGCCGATCGAAGTTCGCGAATCGAAGCTCGTCCTGGAGGAGATCGATCCCGCGCAGCGCGAGACGCTCGACATTCCCAACTTCGGCACCGAGCACTGCTCCGCAATCGAGGTGGCCAACAACCTCACGGAGATGCTCGGAGGACCAGTGCTCGTCAAGGGCCGCTCGTGCGACTTCCTCGTCGATGGCAAGCGCGCCACCTTCCTCAAGCCGAAATGGTTCAAGGGTTAGGCGTATCGGCCGATGAACGATAGGTATCCCAACCTCAGCTCTCCCATCAAGATCGGCAGCCTGACGCTGCGCAACCGCATCGTCGCGGCACCGCAGTCGCAGGGCGACGTTGAGAACGACGGCACGCTCAGCCTGCATAACATCGCGTACTTCGCGCGCAAGGCCAAGGGCGGCATGTCGCTTGTCACCGTTGGCGACGGCATCGTCGACCCCAGCGGGCAGAACCACCCCAAGCAGGTCCTCCTCTACACCGACGCATGCCTGCCGAGCCTGACGCGCTGCGCCGAAGAGATACACAAATACGGAGCGCTTGCGTCGATCGAGCTCTCGCATGGCGGCATAGTCTGCGACCCGGCGTTCATAGGCGGGCAGAGACCCTACGGCCCTTCCGAGGTTCCGGTGACCATCGGCTTCCAAACCGCCAATCCGGTGCAGGTGATGTCGCAGGAGATGAGCGTGGAGTTCATGGATCGCCTGGCGAACTCGTACGCCGCGGCTGCGATGCGCGTGAAGAGGGCCGGCTTCGACATGGCGATGCTACATGCTGCGCATGGCTGGCTCATCGGGCAGTTCTTCTCGCCCCACACGAACAAGCGCACCGACGAGTTCGGCGGAAGCGTCGAGAACAGGGCACGCTTCGCGATCATGGTGCTCGAGCGAATCCGCAAGGCTGTGGGCCCGAGGTTCGCGATAGAGATCCGCATGAACGGCGCCGACGGGCTCTCCCCCGAAGAGGGCGGGCTGAGCGTCGAGGATGCCTGTAGAATCGCCGAGCTGCTCGAACCCTACGTCGACTCGTTCCACATCTCGTCGTGCATGCACATGTATCCCAAGCACCAAGACATCATGCAATCCCCGATCTTCACCGAGCACGGGCATCTCGTCCATCTCGCCGCGGAGGTCAAGAAGCACGTCTCGAAGCCGATCTGCACGGTTGGCGGCCTCAGCGACATCGCGATGATGGAGCAGATCGTCGCAAGCGGGAAGGCTGATATCGTGGCGATTGGCAGGCAATCGCTTGCCGACCCCGACTTCGCCATCAAGGGCTTCAGCGGGCGCGAGGCGCAGATCCGCAGGTGCCTGCGCTGCGCGACCTGCCAATCCAACCGATTCACGCGCGGCACCGCACGTTGCTCGCTCAACCCCGAGATCGGTCGCGAGTACGAGCTGCAATTCATGCCGCCGAGGGCCGAGAGCCCGAAGAAGGTCATGGTTGTCGGCGGAGGCCCCGCTGGCATGGAAGCCGCGATCATAGCCGCCAGGCGCGGCCATGACGTCACCCTCTACGAGAAGGGCGATCGCCTCGGAGGTGCGCTGAGCTTCGCCGAGCATGTCGACTTCAAAAGCGACCTCTACCACCTCATAGGCTCTATGGAGGCCGAGCTTGCCGCTTCCGGCGCCAAGGTCGTCCTCAACCATGAGGTAACCCCCGAATTCGCACGCGCTCAGCAACCCGACGCGATCATCAGCGCACTCGGAGCCGACTGCATCAATCCGAGCTTGCCCGGCATCGACGATCCCAAGGTGATGATGGCCGAGGACGCGCACCGCTGCGATTTCGAGGGCGAGCACGTCGTGGTCATCGGAGGCGGACTCGTGGGCATCGAGGCAGCGCTTCATCTCGCCAAGCGCGGCAAGGACGTGACGATCGTCGAGCTCCTCCCCGACATCGCCAACGACGCGAACATCCGCTACGGGCGCACCTATCGCTGGGAACTCGAGAAGGAGCACGTAAAGGTTCTCGCGAGCACCAAGTGCCGCGCCATCACCGAAGCTGGCATCGAGGTCGAGAGTGGCGACGGCATCGTGGTCGAGGTCCCCGCGGATGCCGTGGTGATCGCTGTGGGAATGCGCTCTCGCAATGGCGAATCCGAGGCCCTGCGCGATTGCGCGGAGACCTTCATCCCCATCGGAAACTGCGTCGCTCCGAGTCAGGTGCAGCAGGCTATCCGCGCTGGCTACGACGCCGCGACCTTCCAAATCTAGCGACCAACGCAACAATCAAGAAGGGCGGCCCCGCGAGGAGAGCCGCCCTTTTCGATTGCTCTATCGCCGCCGTTACTGAGTGGCGTAGTTGTCGAAGTAGCCCTGGATGTAGACTACCGGGGTGCCCTTGTCGCCAGATCCGCTCGTGAGATCGGAAAGCGAGCCGAGGAGGTCGGTCAGCTGACGAGGAGTCGTGCCCTCGGAGGCCATGTTGCCGACAAGGTCGGCCTCCTTGCCCTTGATCGAATCCTGGATCGCGCTCTTGAGCTCGTCGCCCGCAAGGTCGCCGAAATCGTTGTCTGCAAGGTACTTGATCTTGAGCTCGTTGGGGGTGCCGATGAGGCCCGCGGTGTGATAGGGCGAGACAACCGGATCGGCGAGCTCCCAGATCTTGCCTACCGGGTCCTTGAAGGCGCCATCGCCGTAGACCATGACCTCGACGTTCTTGCCGGTGAGCTCCTTGATCTTCGCCTGCATGCCATCGACAAGATCCTGCGCATCGCGCGGGAAGAGCTTGACCTTGTCGTCGGTGGCCTTGTTCGAACCGAGCAGACCATAATCCTCGTTGTATCCGCTGCCATTGACAGGCGCGTTCATGATGTCATCGAGGCCTAGGACGACCTTGGCGCCGGCGGCCTTGAGGAGGTCCTTGGTGTGCTGGCGGGTGTGGATGTCGCATGCGAGGACGACGTCGGTGTAGTCAAGGATGGCCTGGGCCTGGTTGGCGAAGATGATCTCGACCTCTGCGCCGCACTCGGTGACGAGATCCTGATAGTACTCGATGTAGTCCATGCCGGTGAACCTATGCCTGTAGACACCGAACTTCGCCCTGAACTCCTCAAGGGTGAGAACGTCGGAGTACGGGTTGATTCCAGATGCGTAGAGCGCGTCGAGATCCATGATGGAGTTGCCCACCTCGTCGCTCGGATAGCTGAGCATGAGGATCATCTTCTTGACGCCCTTGGCGATGCCGCGCAGGCAGATAGCGAAGCGGTTGCGCGAGGTGATCGGGAAGATCACGCCGACGGTTTCGCCGCCGGTCTTGGTGCGGACATCCTCGGCGATGTCCTCGATCGTGCAGTAGTTGCCCTGGGAACGCGCGACGATGGACTCGGTTATCGCCAGAACGTCGCGATCGCGAATCGTGAGCTCGCCGTTGCTCTGGGCCTCCATGAGGCAGGAGGAGATGATCTGGGTGAGGTCATCGCCCTCGCGGATGATCGGACAGCGAATTCCCATTGAAACGGTGCCTAGCATTCTTGCGCACATCTGGGTTTCTCCTTCTCTTGAAACGAATCGCGCCGCGACGGCGCACATTGCAACATCGTTGACTTTCTATGTTCAGGATATACCAAACGCCGAGATTTCACCCAACGTACCCGCTATTGGGAGGCTTCTTCTGCTCACTAGTGCGCTAAAGCAGAATCGAAGGTGCGCAAGATAGGGTTCGACCCTAGAGCCGAAACGCATCAGGTCGATCTAAGGCGCAGAGCAAAATGAGAGCGGCCCTGGATAATCCAAGGCCGCTCTTCATTGCTTGCTTCGCTATCTGGCTTTCAGGATGGATGCTGTGTGCCCGTTGCGAGGCCCGAGCGCACTCATGTTACGCGACGAAGCCGAAATCAGAGCGCACAGCGCCAGGCTGCAAGCTAGCACTCCGTTTCTGCCGTGCGGGAGATGAAGTCATCCTGCATGACCTTCGGCATCTCGACGAAGTATGCGGAGAAGCCGGCGATGCGGACGATGAGGTTCTTGTGATCCTCGGGATGCTCCTGCGCATCGTAGAGGGTGTCGAGGCCGACCACGTTGAACTGGACCTGCATGCCGCC
>JAILQZ010000075.1 GCA_024698685.1 bacterium | reverse complement strand
ATCCACGTGCACGTCTCCGAGACCAAGTCGGAGCACGAGGAGTGCAAGGAGCGTCACGACGGGATGACCCCCATCCAGTACTTCGAGAGCCTCGGCGTTCTCGACGTGCCCGTCATCGCGGCTCACTGCGTCTGGGTCGAGGATGACGACATCCGCATCATGAGGGAACACAACGTCTCGGTCGCCCACAATCCTGCCTCGAACATGAAGCTCGGCAGCGGATTCGCGCCTATCAGCAAGATGCTGCGCGAGGGCGTCAATGTCTGTCTCGGCACCGACGGCATGGCCTCCAACAACAACCACGACATGTTCCAGGACATGTACCTCATGGCCTTGCTGGGCAAGGGCTTCAGGCTCGACCCCACGGCGGTCTCTCCCAAGCAGGCGCTCTATGCAGCCACGCGCGCCGGCGCGCTTGCTCAGGGCCGCGAGGACTGCGGGCTTCTCAAGGAGGGCTTCAAGGCAGACATCGCGATCCTCGACATCGCGAGCGCATCGTGGTGTCCGCGCACCGACATGATCGGCAACATCGTCTACGCTGGCCATGGCAGCGATGTCGTCATGACCCTGTGCGACGGGCGCGTAGTCTATCGCGATGGGATTTGCCCCGGTGTGGACATCGAGGCTGCGAAGGCGGAGCTGGCGAGCCGCGTCAAGAGGATCGTGGCATCCCTGTAGCCTCGGTTCGCATAGGTTCTCAACTGGAGGCGGCTGCGCGATGCGCGGCCGCTTTCCTGTGCACGGCTAGTCTTCGAAGGCCTTGCGCGCCCACTTGTACCTGTTGCACTTGATCGCGTTGAGAGGACTCTTGAACAACGCATCGGCCTTCGTCACCGCGAAGATGAAGGTGGGGGAGAGGCGCAGGCCGAAGCCGATGATCGTAGCAAAAAGCGTGAAGATCCACGCGAAGATGTTGTCGATCCACTTCTGCCATGCGGTTCGGCCAGTGCTCGAGATGATCCCGCTCTCGATGGGCTGGGAATAGATCAGGAAGATGCCGCTGATGCTGAGGACTGTCAGGAACCTCAGCGTGAGATCATGCGTTGCCGGCGAGAGCGAATAGGCCGATACGATGAGCCCCTTCGTTGCGAAAACCAGCGCTCCTGTCAGCAATCCCACACCTATGAAGATCAGCTGCAGGACCTTGACGTAGTTCTTTACGAGATACATCTGATTGGAATCGAGCACATGCCCGACCGTCACATGGGCGGCATTTCCCTGCGCGAATCCGAATGTGGCGAACATCATGAATATGATGGTTGCGACTCCGTTCGCTGCGAGCGCCTCGGAGCTGATGTGCCCGAGCAGCGAAACCTGCGCGGCCATCGCGATGCCCAGGATGGTGCCGGAGAGCATCGACGGACGGGCGGCCCTGAGATAGTCGCGCACGTAGTACCTGTCGAAATAGAAGAGCTCGCGGATGCTGAAGCGGATCTTCTTGTCGGCTGCGAGAACGTAGATCAGGACGAAGACCAGCTCGACTCCTCGGCTTATCAGCGTCGCGTAGCCAGCGCCTTGGATGCCGAGCTCCGGCGCCCCGAAATTGCCATAGATCAGGGCGTAGTTGAGCGCTACGTTGATGCAGGTCGCGAGCGCAGGTGCCACCATTCCGACCCACATCGTCTGCACGGATTGCAGGATATAGAGGAGGGGGAGCGTGATGGAGACAATGATGAATGTCCAGCACATGATGCGCAGGTAGCGCACGCCTTCCTCGATGATCGCGGTGTCGTTGGTGAACAGGGAAAGCGCCCATTGGGGGCAGAGGAAGGCGATGAGGCAGAGAAGGATGCCCGCGGCGATGCTGAAGACCAAGCCGATGACGGCGATTTTCTTGAACGTGTTGGCGTCCTTCTTATCCAGGTACCGTGAGCCGAGGATCGTGATGCCGATGCCAGCTCCGAGGACGAATTGCTGAAGGATGAATTGGATTTGGGCGACGATTGACGCAGCGGCCATGGACTGCTCGCTGTAGATTCCGAGCATGATGTTGTCGGCGAAGATCACTGCGAGCGCCAGCAGCGATTGCAGCGCGAACATGACCATCAGCGGGAAGAATTTCCTTAGCAGCGGCTTCGATGTCCTGAATGCCCAGGCTATACCTCGCAAATCCGCCTCCTCTCAAGCGATCGGGATGCCTTCAGCTTCCATTCAACGGCAACTTTGATGATTTTACAATCCTTGGGAACGCCTCGCAAAGTTCCCTTGCAAAATGCGCGAGATCGCGGTTGGGCGAGTTGCGAAGCAGCGGGCGAATTGGCCGCGCGTCCATCCGATTACCCTGAGCTCCAGCCAGTTGGCTCCGATTAAGCATTTACAGATGTTAACTGTAAATCGGCCTGCGCTCCCGTTATAATGGTTTCATCAACGCAAGCGGACGAATAGGCCGCATTTTGCAAGGCCGCGTTTCGAAGGGAGTTCAACATGCAATTCAGAATGGATCTCTGGGCGAAGGACCAGATCGACAGGCCCCTCAAGAAAGCTCTTCCGGTACTCTCTTTCCCGGGCATTCAGAAGATCGGTATCTCTGTCAGCAGCCTCATAGAATCCGCATATTATCAGGCTGAGTGCATGAAGATCATCGCCGACGACTTCGATACCGCTGCGGTCTTCGGCTTCATGGACCTCTCCGTCGAGGCCGAGGCGTTCGGTTCGACCATCGTCAAGACCGAGGGCGAGGTTCCCACGGTCGTCGGGTCGATCATCGACGAGGACACCGACCTCTCCACGATCAGGATTCCCGAGGTCGGAGAGGGGAGGACCGGCAACTGCATCAAGTCGATCGAGGTTGCGAGCAACTTCATCGCCGATCGCCCGGTATTCGCAGGCACCATCGGCCCCTTCTCGCTTGCAGGTCGCCTGATGGACGTCAACGAGATCATGCCCGCATGCCTCGAGGAGCCCGAGTTCGTCCATGACGTCCTCGACATCACCTCGAAGTACCTCATCGACTACATCCTCGCCTATAAGGAGGCTGGCGCCAACGGTGTCATGGTCGCAGAGCCTATGAGCGGGCTGCTCTCGCCCGAGCTCGTCAAGGAGTTCGTCGTGCCCTATTGCCAGAAGATGGTCGAGGCCACGCAGGACGAATACTTCATGTTCATGCTCCATAACTGCGGGGATAGCGTCAATGTCACCGCCAAGGAGATGGCAGACACCGGAGCCGCTGGATTCAACTTCGGCAACTCCGCAAGGCTCGACGAGATCATCCCGCAGATGCCCGCAGACCGCATCGTCTCCGGCAATCTCGATCCCTCGTCGCAGTTCAGGTATGGCAACCCGTTCGGAATCCACAATGCCACCATCGAGATGCTCGACAAGTACAGCGTGTTCCCGAACTTCCTCCCGTCCTCCGGCTGCGACATCCCGCCACTGTCCCCGTGGGGCAACATCCAGGCGTTCTTCGAGGGTTGCAAGTTCTTCTACCACGGCAAGTTCCTCAAGGAGATGGTCGACCGCTTCGGCCTCGAGCCCGGCGAGGGTCACAAGGACAATCCGCTCAGGTAGTCTGCGCAATCGCCTTTGCCTAGAGCCTCTAACGGCCTGCGGCATAATGCCGCGGGCCGTTCGCTTCTATGCATCGATCTCGCTTTTGCAAAACCGCTCCATGCAATATCATATCGACAGGTACTTCCTGACATGAAGGGATGGCGAGCCTGCTCCAGGCTTCGCCACCAACTGAGGAGAAGGGCAAGAACATGGACAGCAGAGTCGCCGTCATCGGCATCATCGTCGAGGACAAGGAAGCCGTTCCGCAGCTCAACGCGCTGCTGAGCGAGTACGGCGAGTGCATCATCGGCCGCATGGGCATCCCCTATGCCAAGCGCGGCATCAACATCATCTCGGTTGCGATAGATGCTCCGCAGGATGACATTTCGGCGCTATCTGGAAAGATCGGCGCTCTGCCGGGCATCAGCGTCAAGACCGCATTTTCGAGCATCGGCGGCCAATCTCGAGCGTGATATCGACCATGGGCAACGATGATCGTGCCATGCGCTTGCTGGAGCGCTTGGCCAGCGAGCATACGCTCGAGCTCGAAGGATACAGAAAGCTTATAGAGTCGCGCACTCCCGCTCTCGCCGCGCGTGCGGCGGAGCTTGCGCTAGCATGCAGGCGGGAAGTCTACGGAAACGACGTCTTCGTGCGTGGCCTCATCGAGATCTCCAACCATTGCAAGAACGATTGCCTCTACTGCGGCATCAGGGCCAGCAACGGAGCGCTCGAGCGATACCGCCTAAGCGCCGAGCAGATCCTGCGCTGCTGCGATGCGGGCTATGAGCTGGGGTTCCGCACGTTCGTGATGCAGGGCGGGGAGGACGCGTTCTTCACCGATGGGTTCCTATGCGGCATCATCGAGCGCATCAAGGAGGGGCACCCGGACTGTGCGGTCACCCTTTCGCTCGGCGAGCGCGGCTTCGAGAGCTTCAAGCGCTTGCGAGAGGCCGGTGCCGAACGCTATCTGCTGCGCCATGAGACAGCCGATCGTGCGCACTACGAGAGCCTGCATCCCTCCAACATGTCCTTCGACAACCGTATCGCCAGCCTGGGATATCTTCGCGAGCTGGGCTATCAGGTTGGCGCAGGCTTCATGGTCGGCTCTCCGATGCAGACCTCAAGCACCCTTGCCGCCGACCTCAAGCTCATTGAAAGGTTCGCCCCCGAGATGTGCGGCATCGGTCCGTTCATCCCGCATCATGAGACGCAATTCAGAGATCATCCCCGTGGGACGCTCGAACTCACCTGCTTCCTGCTCTCGCTGATCAGGCTCGCTTGTCCCGACGTGCTTCTGCCGGCGACGACGGCGCTGGCCACGATAGCCCCCGATGGGCGCGAGCGCGGCATGCTGGCAGGCGCCAATGTCGTCATGCCGAACCTCTCGCCCGAGGATGTGCGCGCCAAATACGATCTTTACGACGGAAAGGTCTCCAGTGGCGCGGAGGCAGCCGACAACTTGGCGGATTTGAGAGATCGGATGGCTTCCATTGGGTTCAATATCGTTGTGGATAGGGGAGATTGCAGAAGATCTGAATGGGAAGCCCAGCGCTGACCACAAGAGAGGAGCACCAATGGCGATCTACGATCCCAAATCGCTTCGCGCCGATGAATTCATCAACCACGAGGAGATCCTCGAGACTCTCGAGTACGCGGAGCGCAACAAGAACAACATCGAGCTCATAGACCAGATCCTCGAGAAGGCGCGCCCGCGCTTCATGGAGAAGGAGAACCACGGTGCGGCGCTCACGCATCGCGAGGCCTCGGTGCTGCTCGCGTGCGAGATTCCCGAGGTCAACGAGCGCATCTTCAAGATCGCGGAGGAGATCAAGCTCGCATATTACGGCAATCGCATCGTAATCTTCGCACCGCTCTACCTCAGCAACTACTGCGTCAACGGATGCGTCTACTGCCCATACCACATCGACGGAAAGATTCCGCGCAAGAAGCTCACGCAGGACGAGGTGCGCCGCGAGGTCATCGCCCTGCAGGACATGGGCCACAAGCGCCTCGCTATCGAGGCGGGCGAGGATCCGGTCAACAACCCGATCGAGTACATACTCGAGTGCATCGATACCATCTACTCCACGCAGCATGAGAACGGCTCGATCCGCCGCGTCAACGTCAACATCGCAGCCACCACTGCAGAGAACTACCGCAGGCTCAAGGAGGCGGGGATAGGCACCTACATCCTCTTCCAGGAGACCTACCACAAGGAGAGCTACCTGCAGCTGCACCCAACGGGCCCCAAGCACGACTACGACTACCACACCGAGGCGATGGACCGCGCGATGGAGGGCGGCATCGACGACGTTGGCCTCGGAGTGCTCTTCGGCCTCGATAAGTACAAGTACGAGTTCGCGGGGCTCATAATGCACGCCGAGCATCTCGAGGCGGCGCATGGCGTTGGCCCGCACACGATCAGCGTCCCGCGCGTCAAACGCGCAGCCGACATCGATCCTGATGTCTTCGACAACTCGATTCCCGACGAGACCTTCATCAAGATCATGGCCTGCATCCGCCTCGCCGTGCCCTACACCGGCATGATCATCTCG
This sequence comes from bacterium, assembly GCA_024698685.1. Classification (GTDB taxonomy): domain Bacteria; phylum Actinomycetota; class Coriobacteriia; order Coriobacteriales; family CADBOM01; genus RGIG5709. Next base: position 14,654 of record JAILQZ010000075.1, on the reverse strand, counting down.
ACGCGCGAAAGCGAGGAGGTTCGTGCCAAGGCCCTGCAGGTTGGCATATCGCAGATCAGCGGCGCATCGCGCACCTCCGTGGGGGGATACGCCGAGGAGGAGCGGCCGCACGACACCGAGCAGTTCGACGTGAGCGATCAGCGCACTCTCGACGAGGTGGTCAACTGGCTGATGGTCAACGGCCATATTCCTAGCTTCTGCACCGCATGCTATCGCGAGGGGCGCACCGGCGATAGGTTCATGAGCCTTTGCAAGAGCGGTCAGATCCTCAATTGCTGCCACCCAAACGCTCTGATGACGCTGACAGAGTACCTCGTGGACTACGCGAGCCCTGAGACCCGCGAGCTGGGCTTCAGGATGGTAGCCGACGAGCTCGAGCGCATTCCGAGCGAGAGCATCCGCGCGACCGCGCTCGACAACATCGAGGGCATCAAGGGCTCTAACCGCAGGGATTTCAGATTCTGACCCGCCAACGCCAGGAGGTGGCCAATGTCACTCAACGACGCTCCCAGCGGAGAGCGAATCCACATAGGGGTCTTCGGAGCGCGCAACGCCGGCAAGAGCAGCCTGGTCAACGCCATGGCCAACCAGCAGGTCTCCGTGGTCAGCGATACCGCGGGCACCACCACAGACCCAGTCCGCAAGGCGATGGAGCTGCTTCCGCTCGGTCCGGTGCTGCTCATCGACACCCCCGGGTTCGACGACGAGGGGAAACTGGGAGAGCAAAGGGTCGCCAGAGCCCGTGAAACGCTGCGTAGGGCCGATTTGGCACTTTTGGTGGTAGATGCCTGCAAAGGCCTCGACTTGGCGGATTTGGAGCTACAGAGGCTTCTGGACGCAAGCTCGGTGCCCTATGTCATCGCATACTCGAAGGCCGACGCCCTCTCGTCAGGGCAACGCGCGGGCATCGATGCCGGACTCGGCGCCAACGAGATCGTCGTCAGCGCGCTTGCTGGCGAGGGGATCGAGGAGCTCAAGGAGATGCTCGCCCGCAGGATCGAGGGAACCGGAAGCGAGCGCAGGCTGATCGCCGATCTGCTCGAGCCGGGTGACTTCGTCGTGCTCGTCACCCCGATCGACGAGTCCGCTCCCAAGGGTCGAATGATCCTGCCGCAGCAGATGGCCATGCGCGACATACTCGACTCGCACGCCGCCTTCGCATGCTGCCAGCCGCAGGAGCTCGAGCTCACCCTGAAATCGCTCTCGGCTCCGCCGCGAATCGTCGTGACCGATTCGCAGGCATTCGGATTCGTCGCCGACGTGGTGCCCGCCGAGGTGCAGCTGACGAGCTTCAGCATCCTGATGGCTCGCTACAAGGGCAATCTCCCGCAGCTCGTGAAGGGCGCGGCGGCACTCGATGGCCTACGCGATGGCAGCAAGGTGCTAATGGCCGAGGGCTGCACGCATCACAGGCAGTGCGCCGACATCGGAACGGTCAAGATCCCGAACTGGATACGCTCCTTCACCGGTGTCGAGCCGCTCTTCGAGACGAGCTCGGGCCTCGGCTTTCCCGACGATCTCTCGAGCTACGACCTCATAGTCCACTGCGGTGGCTGCACCCTCAACGAGCGCGAGATGGAGCACAGGCTGCGCGAGGCTCGCCGCACGGGCGTGCCGATGGTGAACTACGGCGTCGCCGTAGCCCATATGAATGGCATCCTGAAGCGGAGCTTGCAGCCGTTCCCGCAGGTTGCGAGCCTGCTGGGGCAGCGCCTTTCCGCCTGCTAGTCGACGAAGTTGATGTAGGCGCTCTTCGGCAGCGCCAGCTTCGCCTCGGCCTCGACCGCCTTGATGATCCCGCAGATCGCGGGGCAGGATACGTGCACCGGGAAGTGCTCCTTGGCGTAGTCGAAGAAGGGCCCCTCGCCCGGCTTTTGGAGGCAGAGCTCGAATGCCTCGAACTCGTCGCCGAGCTCCTCCATCATCCCTCGGATGTTCGAGCACATCGAGACGACCTTGACGCGAACATCGTCCTCGTCGATCATCTCGGCCTCGACGTTGGTGATCAGCCCGCAGATTCCAGGGAAGATCTCAACCTTGCGCATGGTGGTTCCTTTCGCTCTATCATTCCAGATACACGATACCACCGAATGATTGGCGGTGGCCATGCCAAAGATGCTGCATTTGCGAGCTTCGATGGGCTAGTATGTAACCGTGCGCAACTTCCTCGAAGGGGAGGGGCGCAACATGCCCGCTTACGATTGGACGCGCGTGAAGCTGCTTCTGTTCACATGCATATCGCTGGCCGCCGGCTACGTGCTCGACCTCGCGCTGGGGGAGAGGCTCTCCGCCATCTGCCCCGCCGTGATCTTCGGCAAGCTTATAGCGGCGCTCGAGCGCTTGCTCCGAGGGAAGCGCGAGCTGACAGGCGAGCAGCTTCGTCGTCGCGGTGCAGCTCTCGTCATCGTTGTCTGCGCCGTGGCCTTCATCATCCCGCTTGCCATCCTCATCGCTTGCTGGCTGGTCACCCCATACCTCTACCTTCTCGTTTCCATCTTCTGGTGCTACCAGATCCTGGCTACGCGTGGACTGCGCGATGCCGGCATGGATGTCTACAAGGTGCTGGTCAAGGGCGATATCGAGGAGTCTCGCAATGCCGTTGGGATGATCGTCGGTCGCGATACCGACCAACTTGACGAGGAGGGGATCGCGAAGGCCACTGTCGAGACCATCGCCGAGAACGCCAGCGACGGATCGATAGTTCCGATGTTCTATTTCGCCATCGGAGGTGCCCCGCTCAGCATGCTCAGCAAGGCAATCAACACGATGGACAGCATGCTCGGTTACAAGAACGAGCGCTACATCGACTTCGGCCGCATGGCCGCCAAGCTCGACGACGTTGCGAACTACATCCCCGCGAGGCTTGCGGGCCTATTCTTCGTGATAGCCGCCATCTTTCCCAAGTGGGCGAGCGCATGGCGGGCCTTCAAGATCTGGCGTCGAGACCGCCGCAAGAGCCCTTCGCCCAATTCGGCCCAGAGCGAGAGCGCCGTGGCTGGCGCGCTGGGGATCGAGCTCCTTGGCGATGCGGTATACTTCGGTGAGCTCCACCACAAGGAGACGATCGGCGACCCGATTCGCCCGATCGAACCCGATGACATCATCCGCGCCAATCGCCTGATGTTCATCGCGTGCTCCATATTCTGCGCGCTCCTCGTCTGCATCGAGCTCGAGGCCGTGCTGCTGTTCTAGGGAAGGATTCGCATGGCGCTCATCCACGGAGGCGACATCCAAGGGTTCATCGACGAGTACGGCTATGCGCCGCTCGACTTCTCGAGCAACATCTCGCCGCTTGGCCTGCCCGCCACCGTCTCCGAGGCCATCGCAAAGTCGATCGCGGGGGTTGAGCGCTATCCCGATCCGCTGTGCCGCAGACTTGTCGGAGCGATAGCTGCGCACGACGGCGTTGAGGCGAACCAGGTGCTTTGCGGAAACGGGAGCGCCGACATCATCTTCAGGCTGGCCCTCGCGCTGCGACCTTCGCGCGCGCTCCTGCCCGCACCCACATTCGCCGAGTATGAGGAGGCGCTCGGAGTGGTTGGCTGCGAGGTGCTGCACCATCAGCTCGATCCAGCGGTGGGCTTCCAGCTCGACCTTGGCTTCATCGAGCGCATCGATTCCTCGGTCGACGCCGTCTTCGTCTGCCAGCCGAACAACCCCACGGGAACGGTAACCCCGCGCGACCTGCTCCTCGAGATCGCCGCGCGCTGCGCGCAGGTTGGGGCTCGCCTGATCGTCGATGAGTGCTTCGTCGGTTTCCTCGAGGGTGCCGACGCGCTCACTCTCGTCCCCGAGCTGCCGGGCCATCCCGAGCTCATCATCCTCAAGGCGTTTACCAAGGTCTACGCGATGCCGGGCCTGAGGCTGGGCTACATGCTCAGCGCCGATGGCGAGCTCATCGAGGCGGTGCGCCGTGTCGGCCAGCCATGGTCTGTCTCGAGCGTTGCCCAAGAGGCCGGGATCGCTGCGCTCGAGGTTGCCGGCTATGAGGCGCGCGGCGTGGAGATGGTGGCGCGCGAGCGTGTGTTTTTGCGAGAGGGGCTCGCCAGCCTCGGCATAGAGGCGCTCGGCGAGGCGAACTTCCTGTTCTTCAAGCTAGACGACGGGGGAGCGCTCACCGGTGTTATGCGCGAGCGCGGCATCCTGATTCGGGATTGCTCGAACTATGCTGGGCTCGACGCTGGGTTCTACCGCATCGCCGTGCGCACGCATGAGGAGAACGAGCGCTTCCTGGCGACCTTGGAGAGCTGCTTGGCCTAGCCGCTCCAGCAGCGTTTCTCACTGTCTTCCAGTGGAATTCCTCAGCACATGCGATGCGAGCAGATGCCCCATGATCGCGGGGTAATACGCGACCGTGCCGACGTTTCGCCGCTCGCGACGGGAGAAGTCGTCCTCGGCGGTCATGCCGATAGGTTCCTCGGGAGAGTAGAGCACCTGCATGCGCTGCAGCCCCTCTCTGCGCGCGGCCTTGCGAACCGCTTTGCAAACAGGGCATATGCGCGTCTCGTAGATATCGGAGAATTCCATCCTGAGCGGGTCGAACTTGTTGCCCGAACCCATGCCGGCCACGTAGCCGATGCCGAGTTCCCCTGCGCGTTTGGCCAGCGCGACCTTGGTAGTGATGGTGTCGGAGCAGTCGATGATCCAGTCGAGATCTCCAGCCTGTTCGAGCAGCCAGCCGACGTCGTCTGGCAGGATCTTGCGGTCTATGGCGACCACCTCGGCGGAAGGGTTGATATCGGAGATCAGCTCTCGCGCCACCTCGGTCTTCTTCCGCCCGATGGTCGAGCGGAAGGCGATTGCCTGCCTGTTCGCGTTGCTTCCGCTGACGATGTCGTAATCGACGAGGACGAGCTTGCCCACTCCGCTGCGCGCCAGCGATAGCGCGCAGTTGGAGCCCACGCCGCCGATGCCGACGACCATGACCCTCAGGCTCGCGATAGCCGCCATCCCGTCGCTTCCGAACAGCAGCTCGGTTCTCTCATTCAATCCCATGCAACCGCACTCGTTTCCGACTGCCCTCTACGAATCTGGCGCGCACACCGCCCAGATGAGCAACGCACGCGCCAGAGCGAAATCGTTGGAGCGTCAGCCTAGAAGTTGGACCTGTCCACACCCTTCGATCCGACGGAGCTGCCCTCGCCGCTGCTCGTCTCGAGCCAGAGCTCGTACTCGTAGTTCTTCTTGAGCGTGAAGGTCTCGGAGGAGCCGTTCATGAGGACCTGGTAGCTTCCGGCATCGCCGAACATGTCCTTCTCGCCGAACCAGTCGCCATTGCCATACGCTGCCTTCATCGTGTAGTCGCCAGCGGGAATCTGCACGGTTACGCTGTCGTTGCCGCGGATGTAGACGCAGGTGACGAGGTTGCCAGCGGAGGTGTAGAGCTTGACGTAGCTGTCCCTGTTACCGCTGTCGATGCCGTTGATCTTCAGCTTGCAGGTCTTGTTCGGATACTTGCTGTTGCGATAGGTCACGGACGAACTTGGCTTCTTGCAGATGCACTTCTGCGCCATCTCCTGGCTGTCCTTGAATCCTCCGAGGTTGTTGAATCCTGTGTACGCGGCGTAGTAATGTCCATCGTTGTAGGCTTCGGTGGCGACTTGGTATGCGATCTCGTTCTCGCACTCGGTGATCAGATCGTCGGTGCCGCTGATCTGAGAGGTGTCGATGCCGTTGAGGATCGTCAACGCGCCCTCGTAGTCGCCCTCATCCATCTTGGTCATCGCGTCGCATAGGTCAAGGTAGGTTCCAGTGTCCTTGTAGTCTCCAAGGTCGTTGAAGATGGTCTCTGCAGCACTGTGATCTCCGCCCTGAAGCAGCTCGATAGCCTTGTTGTACTGGCTCTCGTGATACATGTGGATGCCAGTGGGAATGCCGACAGCAGCAAGCACTGCGACGATGATGATTGGGATGACGATCTTGAGAGTCTTCTTTTTCTTCTTCTTTTTCTCTTCGGCCGCAGCCTGATCGGTGACATCCTCGAGCGGGACCTCCACGATGTCGGTGGATGCCTCGCCAGCTGCCGCCGCAAGGCCAGCCACTCCAGCTGCCTCGTCGATGTTGCCCTCAGCGGCCTCGACGACCGGCTCGGCATCGATCACGGGAGCCTCGGGAATTTCGACTTCGGGCGTTGCGACCTCGGGCTCAGCGGGAATCTCGATTTCAGGCTCTGCCTGGATCTCGACCTCGGGCGCTGCGACCTCGGGCTCTAGCGGGGCGAATGGATCCGGAGTTGCCGGGACCTCCGCCTCCAGCGAGGAATCGCCGAGGATCTCGGGGAATGCGCCTGCAGCTGCCGCAGGAGCCTCTGCCTGGATCTCGACCTCGGGAGCTGCAATCTCGGGCTCAGCGGGCAATTCCGGTTCGGCGGGGATTTCGGCTTCGATCTCCTCGGCCGCCGCTGCAACCTCCTGCTCGGCCTCGCCTGCAGCCTCGGAGGCCTCTTCGGCAATCTCCTCGATCACCGCTGGCGCTTCGTCGACTGGCATCTTGGTTCCGCAACGGAAGCAGAACAGTGCGCCATCTTCAAGTTCCTGTCCGCAATTGAAGCAAAACATGTCTCCTCCTATCAAAAATAATGCTGAAGGCCATTGGGCTTAGACGATGATCCTTGCGCGAATCACGCCCTCGATATCGCTGAGCGCCGTGACGATGCTCTGGGAAGCCGGGGCGTTGAGGTCGAGCAACGTGTAGGCGAACTTGCCCTTCGCCTTGTTCATCATGTTCTCGATGTTGACGTCCGCATTGCCGAACGCGCCGGTTATCTGGCTGATCATGTTGGGCACGTTCTCGTGCATGACGCCGATGCGCCCGGCCACCTGCGATGCAGGCCCCAGATCGCAGTTCGGGAAGTTGACTGAATTCTTGATGTTGCCGTTCTCGATGAAGTCCATCAGCTGGCGCGTGGCCATAATCGCGCAGTTGTCCTCTGCCTCAGCCGTAGAGGCTCCGAGGTGGGGGATCGCCACCGTGTTCTTCATCTTCATGACATCGGGAGTGGGGAAGTCGGTGATGTATTTGGAGACGGTGCCGTTCTCGAGCGCCTCGGTCATGGCTTCGACATCCACAAGCGTGTCGCGCGAGAAGTTGAGGACGACCATGCCCTTCTTCATGTTCTCGAACGCGTCCTCGCCGATCATCCCCTTGGTCGACTCCATCGCAGGCACGTGGATCGTGATGTAGTCGCACTCGCGGTAGATCTTGTCGACGTTGGTGATGTGCTTGACTGAGCTCGAGATGCCCCATGCCGCGTCGACGCCGACGAACGGGTCGTAGCCATAGGCGTCCATGCCGAGCTCAACCGCGGCGTTCGCGACGCGTGCACCGATTGCGCCGAGTCCGATGATTCCAATCTTCTTGCCCGCAATCTCGGTGCCGGCGAACTTCTTCTTGTTCTTTTCGACGGCCTTGGCGATGTCCGGATCATCCGCATTCTGCGATACCCAAGCAGCGCCGCCGATGATGTCACGGCTGCCGAGAAGCAGCGCGCAAAGGACGATCTCCTTGACCGCGTTGGCGTTGGCGCCAGGCGTGTTGAAGACCACTATTCCAGCCTCGGCGCACTTGTCGAGCGGGATGTTGTTCACACCTGCGCCCGCGCGCGCAACGGCGAGGAGATTGTCGGAGAAGTCCATCTCGTGCATGCTGGCCGATCGCACCAAGATGCCCGAAGCCCTCGAGATGTCATCCGTGAGCTTGTACTTGCTCGTCAGGAGATCGGTTCCATAATGGGAGATGTTGTTCAGGCAATGGATATAGTGCATTCTTAGGCCTCCTAGTGCATTCGACAAAGCCCTTGAACGGAATATGGGCATTGTCTGGTGAAACTTGTAACCATGATAGCCCAAATCGCATTTGAAATGCCTCTGATCGTCGGAATGGTGCGAAAATACCAATAACTTTTTGTGCATAATTGATGTGGTTTTAAACGATTGCGTGAAAGGACTTCTCAGTTGCCCCCATCTCGGCTGAAACTCCATGTGCTTTCGAGCGGAAGCGGAGGGAATGCATCCATCGTCGAGGACACCGAGACCGGCGATTGCATCGCCATAGATTGCGGCATCTGCAAGCGGGATTTCCTCGTGAGAAGCTCTGAGTGCGGAGTCGACCTCTCCCGCCTCAGGGCGATCCTGATCACGCACGACCACAGCGACCATGTCTGCGGCCTCGGAGTCGTGCTGCGCGGGCTGGCCAAGCAGGGCGCGCTCCCTCCGATCTATGCGGATGAGGCGGTGCAACGCGCTTCGGGAGCTATCCGCAAGCTCCGAGGAGACTTCGAGTTCAAGCCGTTGGAGATCGACGGCGACCTCGCGATCTCCACGATCGGAGTGCATGCGTTCAGAACCTCCCACGATGCCGCCTCCTCATGCGGGTTCCGCTTCGACTGCGGAGACGATTCGATCGGGTTCATGACCGACACCGGCATCGTAACCCCGCAGGCGCACGATTCCCTCGACCGCTGCAGGGTCCTCGCCATCGAGTCGAACCACGACGAGCGCATGCTCTGGAACGGTGAATATCCCTACTACCTCAAGCAGAGGATCGCATCGGATAGCGGGCACCTCTCCAACGAAGCCTGCACCGCCGAGATATCCAAGCTGCTCTGGGATGGGCTCGAGGAGATCGTCGCCATGCATATTTCGAAGAACAACAACACATTCCCGCTTGCTACGGGTACAATTCAAGCGATGCTGGATGAGCTCGATCATCCGGCAAGGCTCTGCTGCGGTCGTGAGAGCAGGGCCGTAAGCGTCTGAAAGGAGTTGCGATGAAGAAAAGGTTCCTGATCGTCGCAGTAGCGTGCGCATGCGCGCTTTGCTGCCTTGCTCTGACGGGTTGCGGAGAGAAGTCCGCCGCCGACGACATCCACAACGCCGAAATCACCACTGGTGCAGACGGAATCACCAACCTCGACGCCGATGCTCTCAAGGCTGTCTACGACGAGGACATCCTCGACCTCGGCATGACGATGGAGGAGTGCGAGGCCGCCATGGGCGGTTCTCCGAAGCATCTCACCGACCCCGCATACGGCGATTACACCTACAGCTACTACACCTCCGACGGGGAGTACAACATATGCCTCGGCTTCAGGCTCAACGACGACAACTCCCTAACCGTGAGCAGCCTCAGCACCAATCTGCCCTAGCGGCTTGTTGGAATCGCGCATGACGGTTGCATTCGCTGGATAGGGCGATTCGCCTCGGCGCTTGGGGATGACATGTCGCGCATAGCTGTATATGGCAAAGGTGGGATCGGAAAGTCCACGATCAGCGCCAACCTCTCCGTCTCGTTGGCGAGGCAGGGGCTGCGCGTCGTGCAGATCGGCTGCGATCCCAAGCATGATTCGACGCGCCTGCTGATGCATGGGGCACCGCAGCGCACCGTGCTCGACTACATTCGCGATATGAGCCCGGTCGACTATAGGCTCTCCGACGTGCTCGGCCGCGGGTATCTCGGGATAGGCTGCGTTGAGGCCGGAGGGCCGCAGCCGGGAGTAGGCTGCGCTGGCAGGGGCATCATCAGCACCTTCGAGCTGCTCAATCGCTTCAAGTTCGATTCCGACTGCGATGCCGTGATCTACGACGTGCTCGGCGACGTGGTTTGCGGCGGCTTCGCGGTGCCCATCAGGCGCGAGTACGCCGACACCATCCTCATCGTCACATCCGGCGAGTTCATGGCCCTTTACGCCGCGAACAACATCTTGCGCGGCATCGAGACCTTCGACGGCGACCGCTGCAGGATCGCCGGCATCGTTCAGAACTGTCGAGACGTCGAGGGGGAGGACGAGCGCGTCAGGCGCTTCGCGGCCGCAGTCGGTCTGCCCATCTTCGCGAAGATCCCTCGCAGCGATGCTTTCACGCGCGCCGAGCATGAGCGGATGACGGTTATGGAGATGCTCGCAGATGGAGAGGGCGCAGGCTCGGGGCACGAGGATGCGCGCCTCCTCGAGCTCTTCGATTCGATGGCGCGTCGCCTGGCAGAGGGCTGCGAGCTCCACGCTCCGCACCCGCTGAGCGATTCCGATCTGGAGGCCGTCGTGCTAGGCGGGGGAGCGCCGAGGGCCTCATCGGGAGAGACCGTCGAACACCCCTCCTCCAATCTGGCGATGGACCATTCGATACTCCCTAAATCCACCGCCTCGGGCTATCTCTCCAAGAACGTCATCTACAGGGAGCCGCTGCACGGATGCGCCTTCAACGGCGCGATGACGACCGCAGTCCATCTCACCGATGCGGTTCTCGTGGCGCATGCGCCGAAGAGCTGCGCCTACATCTCGATCCAGAACATCACATCGAGCGGCCGCCGCACCCTCTTCGAGAGGGGAACGCTGCTGCCGCGCTCGCTTCTGCCCAGCGTGGAGTGCACCGAGATGGGTCAGCCGGAGATGGTCTTCGGCGGTTGGGAGAAGCTTGAGTCCACGGTCAAGCGCATCAAGGGCGAGGGCCCGAAGGCAATCGTCGCGATCAGCGCCTGTCCAGCAGGGATCATCGGCGACGATACCGGCAAGATCGCGGAGCTCTCCGAGGATGGCCTCCCGGTGATCGCTGTGCAGACGGACGGCAACATGACCGGAGACTTCCAGCAAGGGGTCTTTGCCGCGTCGATCGCCATCGCGCGCGCCCTGATCGACCGCGAGCGGCCGAAGGCGCCCAAGAGCGTCGACATCATCGGGGAGAAGGCGGTCGTCACCAACTCGCAGAGCAACTACGAGCTCATCGCGGGCTATCTCGAGCGCATGGGAATCGACATCGCCTGCCGCTTTCTCTACGATACGACGATCGAGGATGTGCGCAACTTCGCCACCGCCTCGCTCGTTCTGCCCGCATATACCGATTTCACAGCACAGACGATCATGAGCTTCTTCCGCGACGAATACGGGATGGAGGTCTTCGACCGCGCCTTCCCGATAGGCTTCGACGAGACGTGCGAGTGGCTGCGCCAGATAGGAGGCAGATTCGACGCGCGCGAGGTGGCAGAGGAGATCATCGCCCAGAGCGCCGACGCCTATGCGGAGGCCGTAGAGGAGCTTCGTCCCAGCTTGACCGGCAAGAGGCTCATGGTCTTCACCTACAACTGCGAACTCGATTGGTTGCTCAAGACCGCGCTCGACTGCGGCATGGAGATTGTGAAGATCTGCCTCGTAGACTACTCGCAGGACATGGGATTCAGGACGCGCCTGGACGTCGACTTGCCCGTCGAGATGGGCTACGACCCGAGCAAGCGCGCAGCCGATATCGAGGAACTGAAGCCCGATGTGGTCCTTGCCAACTACACCGCGCCGAATTCGAGCTCGACGTACGTCAGCGATGTGATCCCGATGTGCCCCGACGTGGGCTTCGGTTCGGGCCTGGCGCTCGCGCAGCGCTGGGCGAGGCGCCTGGACACTGCGAGAAGGGGGTTGTGGGAGCAAGATGAGCAGATATATCGAGACCGTTACTCCCGATAGCCTATCGGGCGCCATATTCGCGATGGAGGGCGTAGAGCGCGCCATCGTGCTGCTGAATGGGCCAACCGGATGCAAGTACTACCACAGCGCGATCTCGGACAACCAGCTGATCCGCCAGTCCGATTTCGATCCTCTGAAGTACCCATTCACCTGGTATTTCGGACAGCCGCGCGTCCCCTGCACCTACGTCGACAACGACGACTACGTCTACGGTGGGGAGGAGAAGCTCGTGGCAGCGCTCGAGTTCTTGCGCGACAACATCTCCTTCGATTTCATCGCCATCGTCAACTCGCCTGGCATGTCTCTGATCGGCGACGACATCGCAGGGATCGCCGGTCGCGTGCTTGGCGACCGTCCGCATCTGGCCATAGAGACCCCCGGGTTCTCGCAGGACGTCTGCCAGGGCCATGAGCTGGCCGCCCTCGCGCTGCTGCGCTCCATCGGCTTCGACGATAGCGTGCAGGTGGTGCCCAAGCGCGTCAACATCCTCGGGATGTCGCTCTCGCAGATCCACCACTACGGCGATGTGCTCGAGATCCGGAGGCTTCTCGAGGGCTGTGGGCTCGAGGTCGGTTGCGCGCTGTGCGCAGGCAGCTCCCTCGATGATATTCGCAGCATTCCGAGCGCTGCAGCCAACATCGTGATCTACCCCGAATTCGGCATCGAGACGGCGCGCTGCCTCGAGGAGAGGTTCGGCACGCCAACCTACGTCTGCGATGGCCCGCCGATAGGTTTCGCCGCCACCGAGCGGATGCTCGAGGGGATCTGCGAACTGGCCGGAGGCTCCCCCGAGGCGATGCTCGAGGAGAGCCGCACCGCCCGCGCCCGCGCATTCGCTTTCATCTCGCGCGTCAACAGCATCTCCGGCATGCCCAATGGCGTTACCTACGCGATGGAGGGATGCTGCTCCGAGCTCTGCTCCTACATGGAGGCGCTCACCGGCTACCTGGGGATGACGCTCACCGGCGCGACGGTTCTCAATCCGCAGACCTCGCAGTGGTACCCGCTCCTATCGCAGATGGTCGCAGAATATGGCTTTCCCGAGGCGCTTTCTGTGGAGGCGGGGGAGGCGCAGGCCGACATCGTCCTCGGCAGCGGCAACACGATCGCCGCGCTCAAGGCCCAGCGCAGGGTCTTCGTCGGCATCGAGACCTCGCTGCCCACCATCGGATACTACGATCTCGTGCCGAAGACCTTCCTCGGCATCAGCGGCACGATGCAGCTGCTCGAATGCGTGATCAACGCGCTGCCGTTCTAGCCGCGGCAAGGCACGCGCAGCCGCCGTTGTGGTATGTTTGAATTCCGAAGCGAATAGATCGGAAGCGCTATGGAAAACGACGAGAAGAGGGAGCTGGAGACCAAGCGTCCCCGCCCGAAGAAGGCGGAGAGGAAACCCAGCGACCCCTATATCCGCGCCGAGAACGAGGACGACGACGGCTACAGCCCTTACTGCGACAGGAGGCCCGAGCCGGAGCCGCTGTTCGAACGCGACCCCTGGAACTGACGCCTGCATGGCGAATCACCTGCAAACAGAGCGATTTTGGAGTTGAAGATGGGCAAGGAGAGAGTCGAGTACGCATCCCGCGAGGAGATACCCGAGAGGTATCGCTGGGACATCGAGAGAATCTATGCAACCGAGGACGACTTCCTCGCAGCGCTCGAGGTGGCGAATGGCTATCCCGAGCGTGTGGCGAGCTTTCGCGGGAAGATCTCGCAGAGCGCCGAGAGCCTCTTGGAGTTCCTGCGGTTCGACGATGAGATGAGCCTCAACCTCGGCAAGCTCAGCAACTACGCGAGCCGCAAGAGCGACGAGGACACACGCGATTCGCACTTCCAGGCGCTCGAGGGACAGGTCATGAACCTCTATGTTGCACTCTCCGCTGCGAGCTCGTGGTTCACTCCCGAGCTCATGACCGTCGACGACGAGACCCTCGATCGCTTCTACGCCGAGCAGCCCGGGCTAGAACTCTACCGCCGCGCCATCGACCATGTCCTTCGCATGCGCGACCATACGCTCTCGCCCGACGAGGAGCGCCTGCTCGCCTCCGCTGGAGACATGAGGGTCCAGCCTGGCAACATCTACTCGCTCTTCAATGATGCCGACCTCTCGTTCCCGGCGGCCATCGACTCGAAGGGGGAGGAGCATCCCGTCACGCACGGAAGCTACATCCCGCTGATGAACTCGACCGATCGCGCTCTGCGCAAGTCCGCATTCGAGGCGCTCTACGGGGAATATGGCAAGTTCCGCAACACATGCGCTGCGACTCTGGCCGCAGAGGCCAAGGCGCGCCGCTTCTTCGCCGATGCTCGCAGGTTCGGCTCTGCGCTCGAGGCCGCTCTCTTCGGCAACGAGATCCCCACCGAGGTCTACACCAACCTCATCGAGACGGTTCACGCCAACCTGCCCGCGATGCACAAGTACGTCGAGCTCCGCAAGGAGCTGCTCGGAGTAGACGAGCTGCACTTCTACGACCTATACACGCCGATCGTCGAGGACCTCGATATGCGCTTCACATACGACGAGGCATGCGAGCTGATCCTCAAGGCGCTCGAGCCGATGGGGGAGCGGTACCTCTCGATCGTGCGCGAAGGCCTCTCCAACCGCTGGATCGACGTCTACGAGACCCCGGGCAAGCGCAGCGGAGGATACTCCTCGGGAGGCTACGGCATGCAGCCCTACATCCTCCTCAACTTCCAGGGCACGCTCGACGATGTATTCACGCTGATCCATGAGATGGGCCACTCGATCCATACCTACCTTTCGTGCGCAAACCAGCCCATCTGCTACTCCGACTACGTCATCTTCGTGGCTGAGGTCGCCTCCACCTGCAACGAGTCGCTGCTCATGCGCTACATGCTCGATCACGCCGCCGACAGCCGTGAGCGCGCATACCTGCTCAACCACTTCCTCGAGCAGTTCCGCGGCACGCTCTACAGGCAGTGCATGTTCGCCGAGTTCGAGCTTTTGGTAGGGGAGATGACAGCTCGCGGCGAGGTGGTCACCGCCGATGCGCTCTGCAGTGCCTACCGCGATCTCAACGCGCTCTACTTCGGCGGCGGCATCGTCCTCGACGAGGAGATCGCGCTCGAGTGGGCGCGCATACCGCACTTCTACTACAACTACTACGTCTACCAGTACTCTACCGGCTACGCGGCGGCCATCGCCCTCTCGCAGCGCATACTCAGCGGCGAGCCCGAGGCGCTCGAA
>JAILQZ010000032.1 GCA_024698685.1 bacterium | reverse complement strand
CCGTTCGGATTCGAACAGCTAGACAATCTTATGCGGAAACGCGGAGATTGTCTAGAAGTTTGGCGGCGAATGTCAAAAAGAACCGCTTACCGCCAGCGGTGTTCGCCTGCAATCGTTCGCACCGCAGCTGAGCTTGCCAATGCGACCGAGATTTAACCGATATGCGGAGGAACTCTGCCCGAAAAAGTGAGAAAATCATCAGCGATCGATTTTTTGTGAAGATTGGGAGCTTGCCGTATGCTGAGGCTTTTCAGGAAATACCTCAAGCCGTACTGGGCGTTTTGCCTTGGCGCGATCTTCTTCACGCTGACCCAGGTGTTCACCGAGATGATGCTGCCCAAGCTGATGAGCAGCATCGTGGACAAGGGCGTTGCGCTCGGAGATCTCCATGCGGTATGGGTCTTCGGCCTTCAGATGCTCGGTTGGGCAGCCCTCGGCACCCTCTGCTCGATCGTCGGCTCGCTCTTCTCCGCACGTGCCTCGATGGGCTTCGGCATGCTCGCCCGCAAGGCGATGTTCCGTCGCGTCGAGGAGTACTCGGTCTACGATTTCGATCAGATCGGCACATCCTCGCTCATCACCCGCACCACCAACGACGTGCAGCAGGTCGAGCGCGTCGTGCACATGCTGCTTAGCATCGTGCTGATGACCCCGCTGATGTTCTTCGGAGCGGTTGCGATGGCGCTCGCCACCAACCCGCGCCTTTCCTTGGTGATCTTCGCCGCCATTCCGATTCTCATCGTGATGGTCATAGTCGTCATGCGCGTCGCCATCCCATATCTGCGCTCTCTGCAGCAGAAGATCGACCAGCTCAACCTCGTCACGCGCGAGAGCCTCACCGGCGTGCAGGTCATCAGGGCGTTCAACAAGCAGAAATGGGACGATTCGCGCTTTGATAAGGCGAATACGGATTACTGCGAGACCAACATCAAGATCGGGAAGATGATCGCCATCCTCATGCCGCTGATCACGCTGCTGATAAGCACGGTCATGATCTCGATCTACTGGGTAGGCGCCAACCTTCTCCAAAGCGGTGCGCTGATGGTCGGCGACATCATGGCCGTGGCGCAATATGCCACGATGATCCTGATGTCCGTCATGATGCTCTCGATGCTCTTCGCGGTGCTGCCCAGGGCCATGGCGGCGGCGGCGAGGATCAACGAGGTCATCGAGAAGGAGCCCTCGATCATCGACGGGCCCGGCTCCGAGGATGCCGTGGCCTCTCCGCTCCCTGGCAGCTCGATCGTCTTCGAGAACGTGACCTATACGTTCAAGGGCGCGGAGAAACCCACGTTAGAGGGCCTGAACTTCACCATCGAGCCTGGCGAGACCGCCGTCATCATCGGAGCGACCGGCTCGGGCAAGACCACCATTCTCAATCTGATAATGCGCTTCCTCGAGCCCACCTCCGGGCGCGTTCTCATCGACGGGCAGGACGTCTCCAAAGTCAAGCAGGCCTCGCTGCGCGAAAAGATAAGCTACGTCAGCCAGAAGGCGTTGCTCTTCTCGGGCACCATCAAGGACAACATCCTCTTCGGCAACCAGGATGCCAGCGACGAGGACGTATTCCGGGCCGCCAAGTATGCCGTCGCCGACGAGTTCATCGCCAACAAGCAGGATGGCTACGACTACGAGCTCACGCAAAGCGGCAGCAACCTCTCCGGAGGCCAGCGCCAGCGCATGAGCATCGCGCGAGCCCTTCTCAAGCGCTCGAACATCTACATGTTCGACGACTCGTTCTCGGCACTCGACTTCTCCACCGACCTCAAGATCCGTGCGGCGCTGCCCAAGCTGATCGGCGACGCGACGATGCTCGTCGTGGCCCAGCGCGTCAACGTCGCGATGGGCGCGGACAAGATCATCGTTCTCGATGAGGGGCGTGTCGTGGGCATAGGCACGCACGAGGAGCTCATGGAGAGCTGCGAGGTCTACAACGACATCGCTATGTCGCAGATCACCGAAGAGGACATCGAGCGCACCAGCTCCAACAAGCCGAAGGCTTCTGCGGAGGAGGTGAGCAACGATGGGCGATAGGACAGACGAGGCTAAGCTTGCCGACGCGATGCCTCTCGAGGACGCGGTTCCCAGTGCCTCTGAAGGTGCCCCCGAGGGTGCGGCAGAGCCGAAGATCAAGATCGGACGCAGGAACGCCGCCAAGACCCAGGCACGTCGCCGCGGGCCCGGACATGGTCCGCGTGGCATGGGCGTGGTCGAGAAGCCTAAGGACACCAAGGGCGCGGCTCGCAAGCTGCTCTCATATCTCAAGCCGCAGCGCATCAAGCTGCTGCTCGTCACCGTGTTCTCCGTGATCTCGACGGTGTGCAACATCCTCAGCCCGATCTTCCTTGGTGCGATTACCACCGTCCTCTTCGACGGCTTCGTCTCGCTATCGCATGGCGGTGTGGGTGTCGACTTCACCGAGATCCTGAGGTTGCTGGCCATACTCGCGTCCATCTACCTGGTGCAGGCCGGCCTGACCTTCTTCCAGCAGCGGATCATGGTGAAGGTGTCGCAAAGCATCGTCTACGATCTGCGCGAATCGGTGAAATCGAAGCTGACCAAGCTCCCGTTGGACTATTACGACAGGAACTCGAACGGCGAGATCCTCTCGCGCGCCATCAACGACACCGACCTGATCTCCACCACGTTGCAGGAGTCGGTATTCCAGACGATCTCCGCGGCCATCACACTCGTCGGAGTCGTGATCATCATGCTCTGCCTTTCGCCGCTCATGGCGCTCATCGCATTCGCCACGCTTCCCTTCTCGCTCTTCATGACCTTCGGGGTCGCCAAGCGCACTCAGAAGCTCTTCTTCGCGCAGCAGACCTCGCTGGGACATCTCGACGGGCATATCGAGGAGATGTTCGGCGCGCACATCGTCGTCCGCTCCTACAACTACGAGCAGACCGCGGTCGAGGAGTTCGACAGGCTTGCTGAGGAGTATTACGGCAATGCGTGGAAGGCATCCTTCGCGGCTGGCGCGATCAGGCCGCTGATGGGCTTCATCGGCAACCTCGGCTACGTGGCCATCTGCGTTGTCGGCGGCATCCTGGTCATCAACGGCTCTATGCCCTTCGGCAACATCCAGGCGTTCATCCAGTACATGAGGATGTTCAACCAGCCCATCGCCCAGCTCGGCGGAGCCGCGAACAACATCATGGCGGCGCTCGCCGCATCGGAGAGGGTCTTCCAGCTTCTCGATGAGGAGGAGCTCTCGCCCGAGCCCGAGAATCCGATCGAGATCGACGAGGTGGAGGGTCACGTCAAGTACAATGACGTCCAGTTCTCCTACACGCCGGGCGAGCCGATCATCCACGACGTCTCGATGGACATCTCGCCGGGCAAGATGGCGGCGATCGTCGGCCCCACCGGAGGCGGCAAGACCACGCTGGTCAACCTGCTGATCCGCTTCTACGAGGTCGAGGATGGCGCGATCGAGATCGATGGCGTCGACATCACCCGGATGACGCGCGACGAACTGCGCTCGCATATCGCGATAGTCCTCCAGGAGACCTGGCTCTTCTCCGGCACCATTCGCGAGAACATCGCGTTCGGCGACGACAGCTACACCGACGAGGAGATCGTCGCGGTTGCCGAGGCCGCCAACGCAGACAGATTCATCAGGTCGCTGCCAGATGGCTACGACACCGTTCTCAACGAGGACACGAGCAACATATCCAACGGTCAGAAGCAGCTTTTGACCATCGCCCGCGCGCTGCTGAGCGACCCCGAGATCATGATTTTGGATGAGGCGACCTCCTCGATCGACACTCGCACCGAGCAAGCTGTCCAGCAAGCGATGGGCAGGCTCCTCGATGGCCGAACGAGCTTCGTCATCGCGCACAGGCTCTCGACGATCCGCGAGGCCGACGTCGTGCTCGTCCTCAAAGACGGCGAGATCATCGAGTCCGGCACCCACGACGAGCTCATCGCCCAAGACGGCTTCTATGCGAGCCTCTACAATTCGCAATTCGTCGATTTCGACGAGCTCGAGGCCTAGATTATTCCCCAGCCGTTTCGCTTCGTGCCCTGAGTTCTCCAGATCCATTGAAAATGTTGTGGCAATTGCGGATTCCTGCTCCGCAGCGAAGCGTTTAGTGGTATCGTTTCCAATCTACTGAAGTTGCGAATTCACATGAGTTTTACATGGGCGCTCCACATACTCACGGTAGAATGGTATCGATACCACTACGAGGTAACGGCATGGACAACATCTACGATCCATACGGCGACTACGCCGACGACATGAGCTACGAGATCTTCCTCGACGCTGCGTACGAGGCGGACGACACCAACCGCGCTCGCGTCGCCGTCCATCTCTTCATGGCCGCTTACGAGCTTGCCAAGGAGAACGGGAGGATTCCTTCGGAGGAGGTCGTCGACGGCCTTCGCCGCGCTTGGACGCTTTCCCTCGAGAACTCCGACCGTGTGAGCGCAGAGACCATCTTCGGAGCCCTTGCGCCCTTCAGCACGCGCGAGCAGACCAAGCAGCGCGCCCGCGAGCTGCAGAAGCTCACCGTCAAGGAGCTCGAGAGCATGGGAATCCCCAGCGAGCGCATCGAGGGGATGCATCGCATCTACAACCCCGACGCGATGATCGCCGGAGCCGACCCGGACTTCTCCTCGAAGATCAACAAGGTGATGTCGTCCGAGCCCAAGAAGCGCGATTCCGAGTCGTCGCTCCCTCCGGAGACCCCCAAGCCTCCCAAGCCGAACCACCCGGTGATCGACCTCTCCGCGTTGCCGATTCCCAAGGCCCCGCCACCAGCGCCGGACCGCGCTCCCAAGCCGTTCGATCGCCTGGACTACAGCCAGCTCATCGGATTCGACAATGCGATCAAGCTGATGCGCGTCTACGGATTCGATAGCGCCGGAGATGCCAGCTATTCGGAGTTTGCCCAGCGTGCAGCCGAATTCCATGGGATGAGCGGCGTTGCCTTCAACGAGCCATTCATCTTCTGCGGCCCGTCGCGCGAGGACGCTTACGACTTCGCGGAGGCCACCGCTGGCGAGCTAGGCTTTCCGCTGATGGTCCTCCACACGCGCACCGACGAGGAGGGCATCTGGACCGTCAAGCTCTCGGGGCCGTTTCGCCGCGGGATGTTCGGGATGTCCGATCCGCTCGACGTTCCCGTGCCCTGCGTCTTCCTGCTCGAGAACCTCGATATTCTTCAGGATCTCGTACGTGCGTCGATCAACGGCGACTACGACGATCGCGATGAGTTCTCCGATCAGGGGCCCCGTATGGCCTACGAGCTGATCAGCTACATCTCAACGCTCGTCCACAAGCCGGGCGTCCACACGATGGCAACCTCCGACAGCGACCTGGTCATCTCCGCGCAGTTCGATTCGCTCTTCGAGAATGCGCACCGCATCCGCATCGAGTATCCTGATGCGGCCGAGCGCATGGCCATCTGGCAGGAGTTCGCGTCCTCGCATCGCTCCTTCGAGACGGTCGACCTTGCCGCGCTCACCGAGTTCTCTGTCGGCATCTCGCGCCATGAGATGCTCGCGGCTGCGCTCGAGGCGGTCCGCAAGGCCTATCAGATCTCGCTCGAGACGCAGGAGGCGCGCTACGTCGAGCTTTCCGACGTGCTCTTCGAGATGGTTCCGCTTGCTTCGCGCGATGGCGATGCGAGCGACCTCATGGAGAATGCCGCGGCGCAGGCCTTCCTCGATGGCCTCGATGGATTCTCGTTCGTCGACGACAGCGAGGGGCCGCAGGAATAGCTGCGGGCTGCAAAGCGCAAGCGAAGGGACTCGGTTCAAGCGAATCCGAGCCCCTTTCTTTTTGCCGCTTTAGCGGAGCTTTTGCCGATCGCTACCTCGATCTCCAAACCTCCATGAGCTCTGCGCTCACCTCAGCAGGGCTCATCCCGAACTCGCGGGAGATTCGCGCGACGTCATCGCTTTCGGGGCGCACCCACTCGGCGCGGTCGCACGCCCTGCCGATTCCAGCGCACTTGAAGCGCACGCTTCCAAAGCGCGTCTCGACCTCGATCTGCTCCCTCGGAGCTACTGTGCGCTCGACGATGCTCCTGCGGATGCCAAGCGCTCCGACCTTGTCGTAGATACTCTCGGCGATGCGTTGCGCATCGGAAACCTTGCAAAGCACGTCGAGTTCTATCGCGAGCCTTCCCTTCTTCATCGTGATCGGCTGCTGCCAAACGTCGAGCGCCCCCTCAACGAGCAGATCCTCGCAGCAGATGGCCATTGCCTCGGGGCTGACATGGTCGATGTTCGTCTGCAGCAGCGCGCATTGCTCAACCTTGAAGAAATCGCCCTCTACCTGCGGAAACTCCGACGTTTCGTCGCCGATGATCACGCGCAGCGCATTGTATGCGCCTTCGATGTTGCGCGTGCCGAACCCGGTGCCGATCGCCGTAGGGACGATGCAGGGCATAGGCGCCCAGTCGGTGACGTTGGCCTTGCAGATCGCCCCGCCCGTCGGCGTGGTCATCTCGCCCTCGTTGGGCCCGGCTGCCGTCGGGAGGCCTTCGCAGATCAGCGCGGTTGCGGGTGCGGGCACAGGGAGGATTCCATGCGCGCATTTGACCGTGCCGAAGCCGACGATCATGGGGGAGGAGTAGAGCCGCTCGATGCCTAGCACGTCGAGCAGAATGCAAGCGCCGATGATGTCGACGATCGAATCGATCGCGCCGACTTCGTGGAACGCCACATCTTCGACACTCTTTCCATGCACTTTAGCCTCCGCCTCCGCAATCGCGGTGAACGTGGCGATTGCCCGCCCTGAGGCGCCCGTGGTGATGCGGCCCTCCCGCTCCCATTCTAGGATCATCGCGCGGATATCGCTCCAGTGCCTGTGGAAGTGCCCGTCTCCGTGGTCATGGTCATGGTCATGGCGCCCGTGATCATGGTGATGATCATGATCGTGGTGGTGATGCCCGTGCTCGTGCTCGTGCTTGTCGATCACGTCGATCTTGAGCCCGCTGATGCCTTCGACGCAAACGTCGTGGATGCTGACCTCCACATCGCTCAGCGCGCTCTCGAAGATCGCAGCGAACTCTTGGCGACTCATGATCCCGAGCTTCTCGCTTGCCTGGATCATCGCGCCAAGGAACTTGTCACCAGAAATGCCGGTAGAAAGGTCCATCGATGCTATGCGTGCCATGTTCCCCCTTAGCTATTCGTCCTAAAGCCAGCTT
>JAILQZ010000061.1 GCA_024698685.1 bacterium | reverse complement strand
CCGCCGGTAGCTATGATCTTCCCAGCAGCGCTGGCTACCTCGATGACGATCTCGCCCTCGATGTTGCGGAAGCCATTCTCGCCGAGCCTGCCGATGAGCTCCGAGGGGGCCTTCCCGGTTCTTTCCATGATGAGCTCGTCGGTGTCGAGCAGTTCCTTGCCGAGGCGCTGGGCCAGCATCCCGCCAATCAATGTCTTGCCTGACGAGGGCATGCCTATCAGCACGATGTTGCGCTTCTCGGAGACGAGTTCGCGGTATATGCGGTCGATTTCGCCCTCGTCGGCTTTGCGGTCGAGGAAGATCGCGCTGGCATGGATCGCCTGGGCGACGAGCATGTACAGCCCTCCGCAAGCACGTGCGCCCTTGCGTTGGGCATCGAGCACCATGTTGGTGCGCAGCGGGTTGTAGATTGCGTCGATTACGCCCTCTAGCTGGGGAAATGCCGAGATGTCGATGGGGGAGGCATCGGAATTCGGATACATTCCCACAGGGGTTGCATTGACTATTATCTGGGTTCCGAGGCGCTCCGTCAGCGCCTGCTCGTAGGTGAGGACGCCCTCGCCGAAGCGGCGCGAGACCTTATCGATGCGCTTGGCTCCCATGCTCTCGAGCACCGCTTGTGCGGTCCTCGAGGTGCCGCCCGTTCCGAGGATCAGCGCGTCCTTGCCGTCAACGTCGATTCCAGCGTGCGCGATGAGGCTGCGCATGCCGGCGAAGTCGGTGTTGTATCCGATGAGCTTGCCATCGCGCTTGACCACGGTATTGACCGCGCCGATGTGCTCGGCGCTCTCATCGATTGCATCGAGGTAGGGGATGATCGCGCGCTTGTAGGGAATCGTCACGTTTATCCCGTCGAAGTCGGCGCGCTCCATGAAGCGGCCGAGTTCGACGGAAGACAGCTCTATCAGCTCGTACGCGTACTCGCCCAGGCGCTCGTGGATCTCTTTGGAGTAGCTATGCCCCAGGCGCTCGCCGATAAGTCCGAATCTCATCGCGAACCTCCCTTTGCCAGGTAGTCGGTGCCGAATCTCATCGCGAGCGCATCGCAGATGACCAGCGCCGCGACGCTGTCGATCACAGGGCAGATGCGCCTGACGATCGCGGGGTCGTGGCGGCCCTGGATCTCTATGGTCGCGTTCTCCATCCTGGTGAAGTCGACGGTGCTCTGCGGCTTGGCGATCGAGGCCGTCGGCTTGACGGCGCATTGGAAGACGATGGGCATGCCATTGGAGATTCCGCCGTTGATGCCGCCGTTGCGGTTGGTTTCGGTGATGATCCGCCCGTCTTCCACGCGCAGCGCGTCGTTGGCCTCGCTGCCACGCATGGCGGCTAGCTCGAAGCCGCTTCCGAACTCGATTCCCTTGACCGCTCCGATGCTGAAGATCGCGTGCGAGAGCATGCTCTCGAGGCTGTCGAACCAAGGCTCGCCAACCCCAGCGGACAGTCCGCAGATCGCGCTTTGCGTGATGCCGCCGACGCTGTCGGAATCCTCGCGTGCCTTCGCGATCTCGGCACAGATCGCCTCGCGGGCTTCGGAGCCAAGGGTGGGAAAGCTTGACTCGTGCAGCATCGCAACATCTGCAGCCACGTCGTCAAAGGATCTGTCGCGCGCCTCGCCGCATTGCAGGATGTGCGTGCCGATCGTCACGCCCAGCTTCTCGAGCACGGGGATGAGTATTCCTCCGGCGGCTACCAGAGCTGCTGTGATTCGCCCTGAGAAGTGTCCGCTTCCGCGGTAGTCTTCGTACCCATGGAACTTGCAAAACGCGCTGTAATCGGCATGTGAGGGCCTCGCAAGGCCATATTCGTAGTCGGAACTGCGCACGTTCACGTTTGGAATCGAGATGCACAGCGGCGTTCCCGTCGTCTTGCCGTTGAAGACCCCGCTGAGAATCTGGAAATCGTCGGGCTCTCGACGTGGAGTATCGAGCTGCGAGCTTGGCCTGCGGCGCGAAAGATACCATGCGATCTCATCCTCGCTTACATCGATTCCCGGAGCCAGCCCATCGAGCACTATTCCGACTGCTGGGCCGTGGCTTTCGCCGAAGAGCGTCGCGATCACGCTCTGGCCGAATGAGTTCTTCATATCGCCCTCTCCAAAATCCTCTCGATGTCCTTGGCGGACATGAGCTCGAATCTGAACGTTCCGATCTCGTCGACGAGCACCGTGTGGATACCCGCCTCCGTGCGCTTCTTATCGTGCGCGATGTAGGGCATGAGCTGCTGCGCGCTCGCGGGGATCCGCGTTGGCAAGCCGTAGCGCTCGAGCACCGCTTCAAGGCGAGCGCGAACGTCGGCGCTGCACATCGGGAGCATGCCGAGGGCGACGCATTCGCCATGGAGAAGCTCGCCATCATTGAGCGCCTCGATGGCGTGGCCGATCGTGTGGCCGAAGTTGAGCACGCGGCGAAGGCCCTTCTCCGTGGGGTCGGCCTCGACTACGCGGCTCTTGATCGCCAGCGCTCCCTCGATGATCTGCAGCAGGTCGGCCTCGAGCGGCTCGCTGCGCTCGATGAGCTCGAAGAGCTTGGCATCGCACGTAGCGGCCATCTTGATCGCCTCGGCGAGGCCCGCCATCAGCTGCCTTCTGTCGAGTGTCGCAAGGGTGTCGGGATCGATGACCACCTTCTTCGGCTGGTAGAACGCTCCGACGACGTTCTTCACGCCATCGAGGTCGATTGCGGTCTTTCCGCCGATAGAGGAGTCAACCTGCGAGAGCAGTGTGGTCGGCACGTTGTAGAAGTCGATTCCTCGCATATAGCATGCCGCCGCAAACCCGCTGAGATCTCCGACGACCCCGCCGCCGACGGCGACGACGCACCCGTCTCGCCCGAAACCGTGCTCGAGCATCGTCGAGAGCAGCCCACGCCACTGCTCGACGCACTTGCTGGCCTCTCCGCGCTCGATCGTGATCAGCGCAGGGTTGGCGCATTGGCTTGCGACCGCTTGCGCGTAGCTTTCAGGCACGCCTGTGTCCGTGACGATCAGCACCTTGCGATCCAAGTCGAGCAGCTCTCCAGCCTTCGCCAGCGCCCCGCGCTCCACGACGATGTCGTAGTCGAGCACGTCCGTATGTATGCCGATGATGCTCACGAGCACCTCCTAGCTACCCGTTGTTGGTGAAGAACGTGCCGACAAGCTTGAGCCTTGCGCAGATTGCCGAGAGCTCGCGCAGCATGTCGCGCCCGTTCGCGTCGTTGATGTTCCCCTCCGCCTCGATGTAGAAGTAGTAGTTCCACTGCAGGTCCTTCATCGGGCGGCTCCTGAGGGAGCGCATGTTGAATCCGTGCGCGCCGATGATGTTGAGCGTCTGCGCCAGCGCGCCGGCCTTGTTCTGCACGGTGAACACGAGGATGAACGCCTCGTCCTCGCGCACCTTGCCAGAAATCGGCTTGTTCTGCACGCGCGAGAGTGCCGCGAAGCGGGTCGTGTTGTTCTGATTGTCGTTGATCCCGCTATCGATGATCTCGAGGCCGTAGAGCCCGGCGGTCTCCTCGGAGGCGATGGCCGCGATGGTCGGGTCGTCGCTGTCCCTGACGAGTTTCGCTGCGAGGGCGGTGTTCGAGCAAGCCTGCGTTTCGAGGCCCATCTTGCGGATGTAGCCTGCGCATTGCTGGAGCGCCTGCGGATGGCTCACGACGGTCTTGATCTGCTCGCGTGCAGTGCCCTTCTTCGCGACGACGTTCTGGCGGATCGACAGGTCTATCACCTGGTTGACGAAGAGGTTGCCGGAGAAGATCAGGTCCATGACCGCGCCCACCTCGCCAGCGTAGCTGTTCTCCAGCGGCAGGACAGCGCAGTCGAAGGCGCCGCTCTCGACGCTGTGGTACGCATCGGCGAAGTCCGGGCACGAGACGAGTTCGCCCTCTGGGAACATGCGTTTGGCTGCGATGTGCGCGAACGCCCCCTCGACGCCGCAGTACGCGATCTTCATGCCTTCGATCAGGCGGGATTGGTATCTGCAGGAGAGGTCGATCATGTTCTCAAGATGCTCGACGTAGTACGACTCGATCGTCTCGTCGTCGATGTAGCTGCGGCACTTCTCGATGAGCGCCGCCTCGCGCACAGGGTCCTTGATCGACAAGCCGCGTTCCCTCTTGTATGCCGCGATGACCTCGGCCGCCTTCATGCGGCGCTCGAAGAGGCTCGCCATCTCGGAGTCTATGGCGTCGATATCCTTGCGTGCATTCTCGAGTTCGTTCATCTCAAAACCTCTCTGCCTTCTGCTCGGCGCGAGCCAAACAAAAAAGCGGCTCTGCAAAGGAAGCCGCTTTCCCAACGTGATCGTGTTGCTTTTGCAACCTAGAGGGCATCCTTCGCAGGCACTTGCGGCTTGGTAAAGAAATAGTTGAAGTAGCGATACGCAAACCAGCGCTTCGCATCTGCTGCGGCGATTCCGTTGCTATTTCCGCCAAGCGTCTTCACGTCTATCCAGCGTCCTCCAAATCGTTGCCAAAAGCAAGCAAATCTTATGTTTGCGCAAAAACCATGTCAATAGAGCGCAGTTGTATTTCCAACAAGTCGAAATAAATCGTGGTTTAACGGCGGAAATGCACCGCACAAAACCTCTATGCGAAGGGGTTGAAACCCTCCTTGAATCGCGCCATCATCTCGTTGGTGAGCGAGTAGTCGTCGGGTTGGAGCACTATGTCCTCTCGCTCGGTCCAAGCGGCGTAGCTCAGCTCCTTGCCATCGATCTCGATCTCGTCGTTCCCGTCGACCTCGCAGAAGAACCCGGCTAGGACGTCGTTGGCGATGGCCCATGGCTGAGACTTGTAGTAGGTGATGTTCTTGACTTCGAGGCCGACCTCCTCGCGCACCTCGCGCGCAACGGTCTGCTCGATGGTCTCTCCGACCTCGACGAATCCGGCGATCAGCGCGTTGTAGCCCAGCCTCTTGGCGTACTTGGTGATGAGCAGCTTTTCTCCGTTGATCACACCGACGATGACGGCGGGCATGATGCGCGGGTAGGAGGTGTAACCGCAGAAGCATTCGAGGGCGCGCTCCTTCTCGGAGAGGTGCATCGAGCCTCCGCACCTTCCGCAGAAGGCGTTGTCGTCATACCAGTCGTTGAGATGCTTAGCGGTATGCGCCGCGAACACCTGATGGTGCGGCTGCGACTTCTCCTCGCGCAGCGATTGCAGGCTGCGGAAGGAGAAGCCCTTCGGCGCCTCGAAGTCGACGTTTTGCAGCAGGTAGTAGCGGCGATCGTCGATCATGAACAGGTAGGTCATCGCGCGCTTGGTCTTCATCTCCGAAAAGCGCGGGAAATCGAGTTCCCCCTCGTCGCGAACCAGGATGTTTGACTTGACGATGGCCATGATGTAGTCATCGGGTGCCGGCTTGGCCTTGAGCGAGAAGTCGTTCTTGAAGACGTGCGGCGCGATATCCTGCAACATATCGATCTCCTTTGAAAACCGCGCGGCAGGGTAGCCGC
Organism: bacterium; assembly: GCA_024698685.1. GTDB lineage: Bacteria > Actinomycetota > Coriobacteriia > Coriobacteriales > CADBOM01 > RGIG5709. Next base: position 6,300 of record JAILQZ010000061.1, on the reverse strand, counting down.
TCGGTTGGGCGCTTTGACACGCATACATGATAGCACGCGGCCATGCGCAACTCCCCTCGCTTTCCGCTCTAGAGAATGCGGGAAGTTGACAAAAAGATGGAAGTTATCGCTCAATCCTAGGACCTTCTGCCCCACATGAATATATAATGGGTTCAAAGGCCTGAACGGGTCGTTTCAAATGGGTTTGTGCGCAGATGATATGGAGGCTCTAATGGGTAAGTTCGTAATCAGCCCCGCCAAGTCGGGAATCAAGTTCAACCTCAAGGCCAGCAATGGCGAGATCGTCGCAGCTTCGCAGGTTTACGCATCGAAGAAGACCTGCAAGATCGGCATCAACAGCGTTATCGCCAACGCTCCGATCGCGGCTCTCGAGGATCAGACCGAAGAGGGATACGCAATCGAGAAGCATCCGAAGTTCGAGCTCTATGTTGACAAGGCTGGCGAGTTCCGCTTCCGCCTGAAGGCCAAGAACGGCCAGATCGTCGCCGTCAGCGAGAGCTACAAGGCCAAGAAGAGCGCTCTCAACGGAATCGAGAGCGTCAGGAAGAACGCGGCCGAGGGCAACATCGTCGAGGAAGGTTTCTAATTCCCCGATAAATCTCGATCAATGCAGCGAGGCGCCGTTCTTCGGCGCCTCGTTTCGTTTGCCATGGGGCAGGGGAGCGCATCCGTTCAAACCTCGGGTTTCCCGAGCTATCCCCTCAGGAAACCAAGCACCACGCGGTTGAATTCTCGCGGCTTCTTGTTCGCAACGAAGTGGTCTCCATCTATGAAGGCAAGCTGGCTGTCGGGTATGCGATCTGCGATCAGGCGCGTGTGGGATTCCAGTATCATATCCTTCGTTCCCGCAATGACCAGGGTCTTCGCTCGTATAGCGCCCAGCTCATCCGGCTCGATGTTCGGGTCGTTGACCATCAGCCCCAGCATCTCCGCATTTCGCCTGGCAGACTCTCTATTCTTGGAAAAAGCGAGCGCGATTCGATATCCGAATTCAATGGGGATCTGCGTGCGCCGCCTTACTCCGCGAGGGTTCAGGTTGGCTCCGTTCAGTATCAGTCGACGCACCCTTTCGGGGTATTTCATCGCGAAGATCATCGCGATGTTCCCGCCGTCGGAGAATCCGAGCAAGTGGGCCCTTCCAATGTGACGATCATCCATGAAGCACAGCAGGTCGTCTGCGAACTGCCTTATCGTGAACGGTTCGTCGCCTCTAGGGGTTTTGCCGTGTCCGCGGGTGTCGAGGGCATACACATGGAACCATTCTGCGAACTCGTCCATCTGGCCTTGGAAGTACTCCGAGCTCTCCCCATTCCCATGGAGAAGGATCAGCGGCTCCCCATCGCCCTTTTCTATGCAGTGGTGAACGATGTCCATAGACGCTCCCCATTCAATCGTCGACTTCTAGGCCGAGTCGTTCGCATAGCCAGTGCGCCACGCCGTCCTCGTCATTGGAGCCGATGATTCCCGACGCTTTGGCCTTTAGCTCAGGCGCTGCATTTGCAACGGCGTATGATTCGTCTGCGATTTCGAAGAGGTCCAGGTCGTTGATCGAATCTCCGAATGCGACGATGCGGTCGCAGCCGAGGTGATCCGCAACCTGCCTCGTCGCGTTCGACTTGGAGGCCTGCTTGGGGAGTATCTCGATGGAATGGTCGAGAAGCCCCTTGTACTTCAGAAACACGCAATGATGGATATTCTTGTATTTCTCATACAGCGGGGCGAGCATTTCGTATGAATCGATGCAAGTCATATAGAAGTATCTGTCGCCGTAGAAAAGCTCGTCGTTGTTGCTGACCTCGCGATCTCGCCCATCGCCCTTGCGCATGTCGAGGAAAGCGCGGGTTGCCTCGTTCGCCTGGCGCTCGACGAACGAGAACCTTTCGCGCCCTCCCTCGAGGGCGTACACGAGCGGGTTGATTCCGCGCTTGAGCACGTCGCGAAGCATCTCCTCGTAGTCGCTGCGGTCGAAGGTGTTCTCAATGAGACGCTCGCCGGTCAGGCTGTTTGCGATGAATGCGCCGTTGTGGACTACCACCGGCAACGACCCCTCGATTCCCGCCGCCACCTGATGCGAGGTGCTCCATGCGCGCGCCGTGGCATAGGTGAAGCGCTCGTCTGCGGCTAGCAACGAGTTGATGGTGCGCTTGGTGAAGTCGCTCAGCGCAGCAGAGCTGTTGAGCAGCGTTCCGTCGAGGTCGGAGATGTAAAGCGTTTTCAACGAGTGGCCTTCCTGGGAAACCTTCGCGCTGGACTCATTCCAGGTAGAGATCGCGCAGCTTGGAGCGCTTTTCCTCGGTGACGCCGATGGCCTTCTCCAGGAATTCGTCTAGCGAATCGAACTCCTTCTCGATCTCCTCGAGTGCGGCGCCCAGATACTCGGGACGAGCGGCGAAGGTGGCCTTGAACGCAGCCACGAACGTGTCCGTGCGCACCTGCTCCGGGATTCCCTCGAGCATGCGATCCGCCACCGGCTCCATGATGCGAGTGGTTTCCATGTAGTTGTCGAGGACCGTCTCCTGGTCAACTCCGAGGGCGAGCAGGACCAGAGCGGTTCCCACGCCAACGCGGTCCTTGCCGACGGTGCAGTGGTAGAGCACCGCTCCGCTCTCGTTGTCGAGCAGCAGATCGATGAAGCGTCCATAGCGCTCGCGGGCCTGAGGGCTCGTGACGAGAGCCCGGTAGAGCCCCTGCATGAGAGCGATTGCGGCATCTTCGCTAACCATCGCGCGGTCGAGGCGCTCAGTCAGCGACTCGTCGCTCTTGCTGTCATGCGAAAGCCCCTCGGTGGGGCCGGGGAGCACGGGGATGTGGATGTTCTCGATGCCCTCGATCTCCACGTCGGGCTTCTCCTCGACTTCCTTGTCGTCGCGGAAGTCCACGATGGTGTGTACCTCGAGGCTCTTGAGAACCTCGACGTCCTCAGGGCTCAAAGATGAGAGCATTCCGCTCCTGATTAGGCGCTTGCATGCGATGGTGCGCCCGTCGGCGGTTTTGATGCCACCGAGATCGCGCGTGTTCGCGAGCTTATTAATCGTGAACTTCTCAATCATCTTGCCCTCCTGCTGCCTCGAGAAAACAATAATCTCTGCTTCGATTCTAACCGCAAAGCTTGAAAGGAGCACGAAACCTTTGCGCCCAACTGCCAAACGCGCGATTGCGTGTATCATTTGATATGGAAAGATTTGATCGCAAGCGCGGAAAGGGGTTTTGATGGCTTGGGTCGAGATTGATGGTTCCACGTATCGCTTCGAGGATGGCGGGGTGAGGTTCTTCCTGCTGATCGGAGAGGAGAGTGCGCTGCTGATCGACAGCGGCATGGAGATGCGCTACGCGAAGGAATACGCCGAGCAGCTGACCGACCTGCCGATCATGCTCTTCAACACCCACACGGACCCGGACCATGTTGGCAGCAACGCCGAGTTCGACACCGTGATCATGAACCCCGCGGAGCTCATCAACTACAATCTCCGCTATTCATCCCAGAACATCGAGCCGATCTTCGATGGCGACATCATCGACCTCGGCGGCCGAGAGCTCAGGGCGATCGCGCTGCCAGGGCACACGCCTGGCAGCACCGCGCTGCTCGACCTCAACAGCGGGATGCTCTTCAGCGGCGATCCGGTCCAGAATGGCGCTATCTTCATGTTCGGCCCGATGCGCAACCTCGCCGCCTACATCCTGAGCCTCCAGCGCTTGCAGGATATGGTCGACGAGATCTCCGCAATCTATCCGAGCCATGGCAAATGCCCGCTTGATCCATCGATCATCGAGAAGCTCATCGAGGGAGCCCAGCGCGTGGAAAGCGGAGAGATCGAGGCTGGATTCATCGAGGTGTTCGGGCAGAAGGTCACGACCTACAACCTCGGTGTTGCGACGTTCCTCGGCAAGGGAGACGGCAAATAGGAGCGGATATGGGCACCAACAGGCAACCTACCGCAGATGAGCTAAAGGCTCTCGCGATCGAAGTCGGCTTTTCCGAGGCGGGGATGCTCGATATCCCCAAGCTGAAGTACGAGCCTTTGGTAAGGCAGCAGTGCGAGAAGAACGACTGCGGTCGCTTCGCCAAGACCTGGACGTGTCCGCCAGGCGTCGGCACGCTCGAGGAGTGCAAGGAGCGCGTTGAGGGCTATGGCAACATGATGCTCTTCAACAGGAAGTACGAGCTCGAGGATGAATTCGACTTCGAAGGGATGATCGAGGGGCTGATGGCCTTCAAAGAGCTGGCCGGCGACTTCGATGAAGCGCTCGAGGGCAAGCTCGAAGAGTATCGCCTCCTCTCTAACGAGGGCTGTGAGATGTGCGAAACCTGCACGTATCCGGATGCGCCCTGCAGGTTTCCCGATAAGGTGCACCATTCGCTCACGAGCTATGGGTTCACCGTTGCCGTTCTCGCGAAGATGGCCGGCATGACATACAACAACGGCCCTGGTACGGTGACTTATTTCGGCGCGCTGCTCTTCAAATAGGGGTTGCGTGCGGCTAGTCGCGCTTCAGGAACTCGAAGACCTTCTGACGCCCGATCTTGTGCTCGGGCAGAGATTCCACTGCGCTGAAAGAGTGTCCGCCCTTGCCCACGTAGATGCTCAGATCCACGCCCTCCGCCCTGCATTTCTCCAGCAAAGCCGGCAAGTAGGCGAGGAACACCTCGTCGCCTCCGTAGAGAACGAACAGCCTCGGGAATCCCACCCAGCTCTGATCGATAGGGCTGGCGAGCTCGTCGAATCCGCCCGAATCGAAGATGTCATCGCGCTCGAGGTAGATGTCGACGAGGCCCGCGGGGATCATCATGTCCTGGCTGGCGCGTTTGAGCATCACCTCGCGCTCCTTATCGGTGGGAGGCACGCGCAGCGGGGGAGACTGGGTGACGAGCTTGCCGGGCAACGGGAGCTCGGGGCGATACTTTCGCATGAAGACGCAGGCCGCCAGGCAAAGCGCCGCACCCGACGAGTTGCCGTAGAAGGCTATCTCGCCAGGGTTGTAGCTTTCCAGCGCCACCTCGTAGACGTCGATGACCGATTTTGCGATGTCGTAGCCGGTTGCGCTGGGCAGCAGCGGATACCAGACGAGCCACACTTCCGCACCTGTCTCATCGGCCATCTCCTGCGCGTACCTGAAGTCGCGTCCGCCCCCGGGCATGCAGTAGCCGCCTCCGAAGAGGAAGAGAACCAGCTTGCGACCTGCGGGCTTGCGGCTATGAACCGCGTAGTAGCCCGTTGCGCCCGCCGCGCACTCGTCGAAGTCGATCGTCTTGTGCAGCTTGTCCAGCGGCAGGGTCTTGCGCTTCTGGATCGTCTTCACGCCCTTGAGGAAGAGCTTCTGGTGGTCGAGCCCCCTTTGCAGGTTGCCCTTGGCGATCTTGCCGATCACGGGCTTTGCAAGCTTGTACCTGACGCTCATCCTGGTTCCTTTCGCTCTTGCATCTCATGATAGCCTCATTTGCAGTCTATGCGCGCAGAGATTACGCCCTATAATTGAGGCAGTTAGCAGTTACAGTCCATTCGATCAGGAGGTTTTCAATGTCCAATGCAGTTAAGGTCAACGAGTATCTCGACAAGGCAGGGGTTTTCTATTTCCTGACCACCGATGGCGATCAGCCCAAGGGCCGTCCGTTCGGACTCCATCTGGTTTACAACGACAAGGTCTATTTCGGTTGCGGAACGTTCAAGAACGTCTTCAAGCAGCTCACCGCCAACCCAAAGGTCGAGGTTCTCGCGGTGGCCGGCAACGAGTTCATGCGCTATGACGGCACCGTCGTGGTCGACAAGGATCCAGAGCTCCTCGCCGCGGTTTGGGCGGCAGCGCCGCACCTGCAGAAGGTCTACGAGTCCAACGGCTGGGAGATGGGCCTGTTCTATCTCGAGAATGGCCATGCCGAGATCAGGGGCATGATGGATCTCATCGAGGAGTTCGACGTCTAACTCGGCGCTGAGGCTCTTCAGCTCAACGAGAAAGGCTCCCGCGCCTGTCTTGTACAGGCCGGGAGCCTTCGTCTATCCCTAGGTGGGGGAGCGCGCAGCTAATCGCCAGTGTCGTAAAGCTCGACGTTCATGGTGAGGTCGTACCTGGCCATGATCTCGCGAACCTCGTCGTACACCTCGGAGGCGATGAAGGCATCGTAGGAGGCGCGGTCGTTCCACTTCTCGACGAGCATGATGAGCCCGCCGCCGTACATCGGCACGAAGTACTCGTAGCGCCTGCAGCCCTTCTGTGCGCGGATCTTGTCGAGCATTCCGCCGCCGATCATGTCATCTGTGAATTTGCGCTCCCTGCCGCACTGGCCCGTGAAGAACGAGTTGATCA
>JAILQZ010000057.1 GCA_024698685.1 bacterium | reverse complement strand
GTCAACGGATTCGGTAACACATCCTTGCCGATTGGTCCGGACTACAGGTCTGCATATACGCCCGACATGATGTCGCACCTCGACGACGTCGCCAAGGTGATCCTGATTTCCAGAATCGCCGCGCTGGGATTGCTGATACTGTTGATAATCTGCATGTGCCGCTACGCGGTGCTGAGCAAGCGCGCGAAGGGAACTCGCCAAGGCTTCAAGATAAAACGCAGCGAGGCGCGCGCGATGAAGGCTGCCTCGCTGATTCTGATAATCCTAGTGGTCGGTATAGCGGCGTTCGCCTACTTCGACTTCAACACCTTCTTCAAGATCTTCCACTCGCTCTTCTTCAAGGCCGGCACCTGGACGTTCCCGCCCAATTCGCTGCTCATCTTGGCGTTGCCGGAGAAGTTCTGGATTGCGATGGGAGCCCTGTGGGCAGGCCTTGCCGTGCTCTTCTCGCTGATTCTGCTATTCGTCGGAATCGGCAAGGGGCATGGAGCCAAGAAGCACCTCAAGTAACTCATCGCGATCATTGGCGACCTCGCCCTCGATCACCTTGTCGAGCAAGAATCCCAGCGCCTTCGCAATCTGCTTGCCCTCGAGGTCAGCCGCCTCGCGCACGTCCGATCCGCTGACCTTCAAGTCGCCTAGCGTGTAGCATTCGCGCTTGATGATGATGTCTTCGGCGATGCCCCTGATCTCATCGATGCGCCAGACCTGCTCGGCCGCCTCCGGCCCATGGGCGAGGATGTCGGCGTGCTTCAGGTCGAGGATCGAGAGAAAGACGACCTGGCCGAAGTCGCGCAACGAGCGCTTGATCATGGCGCGGTTGGGCGTGAAGACGTCATCGTGCCCGCCGATGACCCTGCCGACGAACTTGATCGTGTAGTTGGGGAAGCGCAGGTCGCGAAGAATCTCCTCGGAGATGCGCCTGGAGATCTCAGCGTGGTCGACCCCCTTCGCCCACTCCTCGCCAAGAGCCTTCGGGCCCTTGCCTATGTCGTGGAGCAGCGCGGCCAACAGCATCTCGGTTCTGCGTGGCTGGATGGTTTCGAACGTGACCAGGGAGTGCTCCCATGCATCGTGGATGTGGAGCGGGTTGTTGAGGTTGAGCCCTACCAGATCCGCCAGCTGCGGAATGAACGTCGAGATGACGTCGACGTACTCGCGCATGATGCGTCCTGCGCCCTTGCCGTGCAGCAGTTTGACGAACTCGTCCCTGACGCGCTCGCGCGAGACCTCGTTGACCCTCTCACGCAGCTCGTGGATGGCTGCAGCGGTCTCGGGCTCGATCATGAAGCCGAGTTCGGAGGCGAAGCGCAGCGCGCGCATGATGCGCAGCGCGTCCTCGGAGAAGCGCTCCTTGGGGTCGCCGACGCAGCGGATGACCTTGGCGCGCAGGTCGAGGATGCCGGAGAACGGGTCGACGAGCCCGGCATCGTGCGAATAGGCCATCGCGTTGATCGTGAAGTCGCGGCGCGCGAGGTCGGCCTCGATGGTGTCGGTGAAGGTGACCTGCTCGGGGTGGCGGGAATCTTGGTACTCGCCATCGATCCTGTAGGTGGTCACCTCGTAGGAGCCGTCCTCGAGCACGGCGGTGATCGTGCCATGCTTTATGCCGGTTGGAACGGTCTTCATCCCCGCCTTGATCAGGATTCGCGTCGTGACCTTCGCCTGGCAGTCAGTGGCGATGTCAACGTCGTGGATCGCGTTGCCGAGGAGCGTGTCGCGTACGGCCCCTCCAACGATGAAGCTCTCGAAGCCATCGGCCTTGAGTGCCTCCATGATCGCATTTGCGCCTGCAGGAATGTCGAAATATGGCGTATCCATGGCAGCTCTCCTAAGTCTCTTTGCGGCGTTTGCCGCAAAATGGCTTACAGTGCGATATTACATCACAATCAGAAGGCCCATTGTCCACTCTGGAAAATCTCAATCTCTTCTCCACTTTCGGTGGTGCCGACGATGCTCAGGTCGTCGGTGCCGATCATGAAGTCGACATGCGTGGCCGAGGTGTTGAGCCCAGCCTCTCGCAGCTGGGCGTCGTCCATCTCGCGTCCACCCTCGAGGCAGTCGGGGAATCCCTTGCCCAACGCCACGTGGCAGACCGCGTTCTCGTCGTAGAGCGTGCTGTAGAAGAGGATTCCAGTCTGGTTGATCGGGGAGGAAAAGGGGACGAGCGCAGTCTCGCCGAGGCGCTTTGCGCCTTCATCGGTTTCGATGATCCCCTTGAGGAACTCGTAGCCGACCTCCGCGCCGTAATCGACCACTTCGCCGCCCTCGAACCTGATCCAGAACCTGTCGATGATGTTGCCTTGGTTGATCAACGGGAGCGCAGAGTAGACGATGCCGTCGACGCGCCTGTTGTCCGGCGAGGTGTAGATCTCCTCGGTGGGCATGTTGGGGAAGAACGTGCGCCCGTCGACGGTGACGTCGGCGCCGCCATGCCAGATGTGTCCCTTCGTCATGCCCACGGTGAGGTCGGTGCCGAGCGAGTTGGTGTAGTGAAGCTTGTCGAAGCGATACCCGTTCATGATCTCCTTGCGCCTGTTGAAGCTCGCGTTGTGCGCATCCCAGGCGCCTTCCGGGTCGTCGCCGTCGGCGCGCGCGGTGTGCAGGATCGCAGCCCAGAGCTTGCGCAGCGCAGCATCGGGAGCGTCGTCGGGGAAAACCTTCGCCGCCCAGGCGGGGGTTGCCGCACCGGCGATGCACCAGATCGTCTTTCCAAAGTCGAGATGGTCGTAGAAGGGCTTGCAGGCCTTGTGAGTCGCGATGATGTTGGCCATCACCTTGGCGGGATCGATCCCCTTGAAGCCCTCGGGATCGCTGCCTTCCAGCGTCAGCACCGAAGCCCCCTGCTCTGCCATCGAGTTGTGCAGCAGCGCCGACCACTCCGGGGTCGTCTCGAACTCCTCGACGGGGCAATGATCGTAGGTCATGCGCCCGATCTTCTCGTCGGACCAGAGGACGGTGACACGCTTGCACCCGGCCGCGTATGCTTCCTGCGCTACGAGCCGTGCGAAATCCTTCGAGTCGGTTGATGCCCTGACGAACAGCGGTTGCCCCTCGCGCAGCGCGCAGCCCTTGCGCACCAGCAGGCGGGCATACCTCTGCAGCTTCGCCTCGAGCTCTTCCTGCGTGCAATCCTGGAATTCTAACTTGCCGATCATGTGCTGTCCTCTCGATTCGCGTTCTCTTCTGCGACTAGTTTACGACATCGCGCGCGCGTAACGCGCGTGGGCTGCGTAGAATCGACGGGAAGCAGAATATCATCAGCAAGCATTGCAAATGCTTTCCAGATACACGCATTTGCGCCTTATGTTGCGTTATCATGAAGTTTGACCCGCGCAGCGGCTCGGCTGCCCGCATTTGGAAGGGCGTGCAACCTCAAAGCCTTGGTGAAAGCGCTGGGCAAACGGGAGAAACGAAGGAGGCAATGTGAAGATTAAGGACAAGACTGTCATCAAGAACCTTGGTTTTTGCGGCTTCGGTGGAAACGCCAACCTTGCCAGAGTCGATGTCAAGGATGGCCGAATCGTAAGGATCAGGCCTCTTCATTACGATGACAAATACACTCCTGAAGATCTCAACGAGTGGCGCTATGAGAAGGACGGCCATGTCTTCAGGCCTGGCATGAAAACCCTGATCCCTCCGATTTCGGTCGCTTACAAGAAGAGGGCCTATTCGAAGAACAGGGTTCCGTACCCGCTCATCCGCGTCGACTGGGATCCGAATGGCGAGCGCAATCCGCAGAATCGCGGCAAGAGCGGCTACAGGCGCATCAGCTGGGATGAGGCCACCGATATCATCGCCAGCGAGATCGTGAGGATCCGCCGCGACTACAGCCCGCTCTCGATCCTCGTGCAGGGCGAGGGCCACGGCGAGACGAAGAACGTCTCAGGTGCGCATGGCTGCATGGCCGAGCTGCTGAACAACGTCGGCCCCGAGCGCGGCGAGTTCACCGTGCAGGCGCGCCAGCCCGACTCCTGGGAAGGCTGGTGGTGGGGCGCCAAGCACGTCTGGGGATGCGAGACCCACGGACAGCAGAACCCGCAGACCAACATCTTCTACGACATCACCAAGAACAGCGACGCAGTGCTCTTCTGGGGCGCCGACCCCGAGACCACCCCGTGGGGCTGGGGAGGATTGCAGCCCAGCCGCCTGTGCTATTGGTTCAACGAGATCGGCGTCGATTCGATCCACATCGCGCCGGACTGCAACTACACCAATGCGGTCCACGCCGACAAGTGGATTCCGATCCTTCCCAACACCGATGCTGCATTCCAGCTCGCAATCGCCTACGTGTGGATGACCGAGGGAACCTACGACCGCGAGTACATCGACACTCACACCGTCGGATTCGACTGGTTCGAGTACTACGTCCTCGGCAACGAGGATGGCATCCCCAAGACCCCGGAGTGGGCAGCGGAGAAGTGCGGCGTTCCGTCGTACCGCATCAAGGCGTTCGCGCGCTACTGGGCAAAGCGCCGCATCTCCATCGCGCACTGCAACGGCGGCGGATACATCCGCAGCTGCTTCTCGCATGAGCCTGCGCGCCTCGAGGTCTGCCTGCTTGCGATGCAGGGCCTCGGCAAGCCCGGCGTCAACCAGGTGAAGTTCATCGAGTGGGTGCTCCAGGGCATCAATCCGATTCCGCCCAGCGCGATCTATCCGAATCTGATGTGGGCCTTCCATGGCTGGCTGATGGAGCCTCCGAAGCACCTCATCCCCAAGACGCTGACCCCGCAGGCGATCCTCGAGCCCCCGATCGAGTTCTACAGCCGCCAGATCTGCGTCATGCCGCGCGAGGACCAGTTCAACCGCTTCGTCTATCCGGAGAGCGAGAACGCGCGCATCCACATGATCTGGTCGGACACCCCATGCTGGGAGACCTGCTGGAATGGCGGAACCGCCTATCAGGACGCGGTGCGCGACGAGAGCATCGAGTTCTACCTCGTCCAGCATCCCTGGATGGAAAACGACACGTTGCTCGCCGACATCATCCTGCCTATCTCGACGCTGTTCGAGCTCGAGGACATCGCGTGCGACATATTCGCGGGCCAGTGGACCAAGATCGCCTGGGAGCACCAGGCCATCGACCACATCGGCGAGTCGCTGGGCGATTACGAGGCCGTCGTCGAGATCGCCAAGAAGCTCGAGAAGTACGGTGGCGACTACGAGAACCTCGTCCAGAAGCTTACCAAGGGCCGCACCACCTACGACGACATCAAGTTCGGGTACAACTACAGCGAGATTCCGCTCGACGAGTATCCGTTCGAGAGGTTCGAGGAGGAGGAGTGGTTCGCGTTCCCGACCAAGGACGGCTGGGAGGACGAGCCCGCGGGCTTCTACGAGTTCTACATCGACCCTGAGGGCCACCCGCTGAGGACCCCCACCGGCAAGCTCGAGATCTACTCGACCGGCATAGCCGAGAACTTCCCCGATGACAAGGTCAGGGGCCCGGTTCCGCACTGGATCGAGGAGGGCGATGGCCACAAGGAGCGCATCTCCTCAGACCGCGCCAAGGACTATCCGTTCCTGCTCGTATCCAACCACCCGCGCTGGCGCGTGCATGCCCAGCACGATGACATCCCGTGGCTGCGCGAGATCGAGACCTGCAAGGTCAAGGGTCCCGACGGCTACCTCTACGAGCCGATCTGGGTGCATCCGTCCGATGCCGAGAAGCTTGGCCTGAAGAGCGGCGACATCGCCAAGCTCTTCAATGAGCGCGGTGCCGTTCTCGGTGGTGTCAGGGTCACCCAGCGCATCATGCCCGGCGTTCTCTACCAGGATCACGGCGCTCGCGTCGACGCCCTCGAGCTCGGAGTAGGCGGACTCGACCGCGGCGGAGCCAACAACATCCTCTGCCCGACCGCCACTTCCTCAAAGAACGCGGCTGGCGAGGTCACCAACGGCTACCTCGTCGGAATCGAGAAGGTCGACATCTTCGAGATCGCAAAGCAGTATCCGGAAGCGTTCGCGCGCGACTACGACCCAGCATGCGGTCTGGTGGCTTCGGCGCGCATTGTCGAAGGTTAAGGTGAGCTGAAATGAGCAAGGTATTTCTTATCGATATAGCCAAGTGCAACGGATGCTATTCCTGCCAGATCGCCTGCAAGGATGAGCATTGCGAGACCGATTGGCGTCCCTATGCAGCCCCGCAGCCCGAGACGGGCCAGTTCTGGATGCGCATCAAGGAGAAGGAGCGCGGCCAGGTTCCGGTGGTGCGCGTGGCCTACACTCCCACGCTGTGCGCCCATTGCGCGGATGCTCCGTGCGCGGCGGCTTGCCCGGTTGGCGCCTACCAGCGTCGCGAGGACGGCCTGCTGGTCCTCGATCCGGATAAGTGCGTCGGCTGCGGCAAGTGCGTCCAGGTCTGCCCCTCGGGCGCGATCTTCTACAACGAGGAGCTGCACATCGCGCAGAAGTGCACCGGTTGCGCGCATCTGCTCGACAACGGCTGGAGCGTCCCGCGCTGCGTCGACGTCTGCGCGCATGAGGCCATCCTCTTCAAGGAGGAGAGCGAATTCGGCGACCTTCTCAAGGAGGCGACGGTACAGGAGGAGCTCGCAGGGTTCGGCCCGAAGGTCTACTATCTCAACGTCCCCAAGAGGTTCGTCGCCGGATGCGCCGTCGACTTCGAGGCCGATGAAGTGGTCATCGGCGCGACGGTCAAGCTGATGGATGGCGATGCGGTCGTAGCAGAGATGAAGACCGACGAGATGGGCGACTTCAAGTTCGATCAGGTCGAGGCCCTCGACTACACCGTCGTTATCGAGGCTGCCGGATACAAACCTACCGTGGTCAGCGCCGATGCCAGGGAAGAGGATCTCTACGTTGGCGATCTGGCCATCGAGAAGCAGGGTCCGCGCCAAGCTCCCAAGAGGCCGGTGGCACCTCCGCGTCGTTAGCAAATTAATTGGCAGTTTGCATAAAAGTGCTGCATAGCGCCTATATTTCGACGAACTGCCTTCAACAATCGAATGGCTGGACATTCCAGATGGAGTGTCCAGCCATGGCGTTTCTTTAAGGCTGAGTGGCCGAATTTCGGGCCTTGAAAGCCGCTCGCCGGCGCGTCCGGGCATTCGCCCGCAAGCACGTTGCCGGCAGGCCCCCTCGGGGGTAGAGTGGTTTCTCGCGCGCCCTTGCATGGGAGCGCTCCACGGGGCGGGCCAGTCCCCCGCGCCGGGCCCCTTGAGAAACGGATACCGCCGTGGATACTGCGTATCCGTGGTCCAGGAGCGGACGCCGCGAGGCAGCCGCGATGGACGACGAGGAATGCACCTTTTCCGCCCACGGACGTGGGCGGGCATTCGCGATGGGATCGAATACGGGAAGCCAACGAATCAATTTCAGATGAAGGAAACATTCCGGGGAACCGAGGCTCGAAATCTCACAGACAGGCCGCCGTCAGGCGGTTCGAACGGAGAGTTTGATCCTGGCTCAGGATGAACGCTGGCGGCGTGCCTAACACATGCAAGTCGAACGGTTAAGGCCCCCTCGGGGGCG
>JAILQZ010000037.1 GCA_024698685.1 bacterium | reverse complement strand
CTTCGCGGCCGTCGGCGATGAACTCCTCGACCGCAGCCAGCGCCGCAGCGCCGGTGAGCACCTCGCCCGGCTCGACCTTGCCCGTGGGGCACGCGCTCGCGCCGTCACCGGAGCCGTCGTCCTCCACCAGCGCGAGGAACTTGCTGTAGTGCTGCGTCATCTTGATGCTCATGAAGGCTTCGCGGATGTCAGCGGGCGTGTAGGAGGGGAACCGGATGGCATCGAGGTCGACGTCGATGCCCTCGACATCGCGCACGATTGTCGCCACGAGCAGGCCCGCGTCGATCTCCTCTACGCTCGACTTGATCGACTCGCGCTGCTTGCCCTTGAGCTCGTCGGCGTGCGCCACGATCTCGTGCACCGAGCCGTACTCCTTCAGCAACTTGGCGGCGGTCTTCTCGCCGATGCCCGCCACGCCGGGGATGTTGTCGCTGGAGTCGCCCTTGAGCGAGATGAAGTCGGGCACCAGCTCCGGGCCGATGCCGTAGCGCTCGCGCACCTCGTCGGGGCCGTAGACTACCACGTCGGACATGCCGGTCTTGGTGTGGACCACCTTGGTGAGCTCGCTGGCGAGTTGGAAGATGTCGCGGTCGCCGGAGACGAGCAGCACCTCCATCCCCTGCTCCTCGCCCAAGCGCGAGATGGTGCCGAGGATGTCGTCGCCCTCCCAGCCGGGAACCTTGATCACGGGGATGTTGAGCGCGCGCAGGATGTTCTCGATCAGCGGGAATTGCTCCTTTAGCGCGGGATCTGTTGGCGGGCGCTGCGCCTTGTAGCGCTCGATGGCGGTCTTGCGGAACTCGGGGATGCCCGCGTCGAACGCGCAGATGATCGCATCGGGGCGCAGCTTCTCGTTCATCTTGAGCAGCATCTGCAGGAAGCCGAAGATCGCGTTTGTGTGCGTTCCGTCGTCGGCTGTCATGTAGTCCGGCACCGCGTGATAGCCCCTGTGCATGAGGCTGTTTCCATCGATTACGGCAATCTTCTTCATGGTGGCTTCCCCGCGTTCCCGATTGTTGGAATGGCTTAGGAAAATGCTACCACAGCGCCTCGTCAGCAAGGTGTTGATCGCGGAAAAACGCGGGGCGTTTCTACAGCCCGAGCGGCCGCCCCGCCGCCCCGCCGCCCCGCCGCCGCCTCCTCCTGCGGCCGTCGTGCTACTTTTTCAACCTATGCGAAATAACGGGCCGCTTGCCACGGCGCGATGGCCATTTTTTCGACTTATGTACGATTTCGGCTGTTTTTCGTCGACGAGGTGCAATTTTTTCGACTTATGCACGATTTTTCGAATGGGATTCGTATTCGCAAAAATGGACAAGCCCTCTGACCTGCGGTTTTGCTGAAAAGGCACGCAGGAATTCGAAGACGCACGAAAAAAAATCGTGCATAAGTCGAAATTTTTGTCATCTGCCTCGCGTCTTTCGCGAAAATCGTGCACAACTCGGATTTTTTGCCATGTCGGCAGCGCGAAAAACGCCTCCTGCGCCGACCGTCAACCTAAAGGTTGCATTCGCTGCACAAGGGGCTACAATCGAATTAGCACTCGAAGGCAAAGAGTGCTAATTGCAACCGTAAAGCCTGTGGGGGAAGCAGCGCGAGCGGCGAACCCGCGGGCCGTAAAGAGAACGGAGGGGTGCCGCGGAAGGCGGCACGACGGCGCGCCGCGAGGGGCGCTGAGAGTTTGTGGGCGCGCCACCGCGGCGCGCGAGAAAGCGAGGAGAACATGCGCAAGTTCAAGACAGAGAGCAAGAAGCTGCTCGACTTGATGATCAACTCGATCTACACCAACAAGGAGATCTTCCTCAGGGAGCTCATCTCCAATGCGTCCGACGCGATCGACAAGCTCTACTTCAAGAGCCTGACCGACACCAGCATCGAAATCGCCAAGGACAACCTGCGCATCGCCATCTCCGCCGACGAGACCGAGCGCACCATCACGGTCAGCGACAACGGCATCGGCATGACCAAGGAAGACCTCGAGCGCAACCTCTCGACCATCGCGCACTCCGACAGCCTCGAGTTCAAGCTCGAAAACGCGGCGGAGCAGGGCGACGCCATCGACATCATCGGCCAGTTCGGCGTGGGCTTCTACTCCGCGTTCATGGTGGCCCAGAAGATCGAGGTGCTCACCAAGCGCTACGACTCCGAGGAGGCGTGGCTGTGGGTGAGCGAGGGCGTCGAGGGCTTCGACATCCTGCCCGCGGAGAAGGAGAGCTGCGGCACCGACGTCATCGTCACGCTCAAGGACGACACCCCGGATGACAACTACAGCGCGTTCGCCAACGAGGACACCATCCGCGAGCTGGTCAAGAAGTACAGCAACTACGTGCGCTACCCCATCCAGTTCGAGACCAGGCTGCAGCAGGCGCTGCCCAAGCCCGCGGACGCGCCGGCGGACTACAAGACGCAATACGAGGACATCGTCGAGGTGGAGACGCTCAACTCGATGGTGCCGATCTGGAAGCGCGGCAAGGGCGAGGTGTCCGACGAGGAGTACGCCGAGTTCTACAAGAGCGAGTTCCACGACTCCAGCGCGCCGGCCCGCACCTTCACCGTGCGCGCAGAGGGCACGCTTAGCTACGACGCGCTGCTGTTCATCCCCGCGCACAGGTCGATGAACTTCTACACCAACGACTTCAAGAAGGGCCTGGCGCTCTACTCCTCCGGCGTCATGATCATGGACAAGTGCCCCGACCTGCTGCCCGACTGCTTCAACTTCGTGTTCGGCGTGGTGGACAGCCAGGACCTCAGCCTCAACATCTCGCGCGAGATCCTGCAGCACAACAAGCAGCTGAGGGCAATTGCCCGCAAGATCGAGCGCAAGATCAAGCAGGAGCTGCTGGACTACCAAGAAGATGACCGCGAGGGCTACGAGGCGTTCTTCAGCGCGTTCGGCCAGGTTATGAAGTACGGGCTGTACACCAGCAACGGGCAGAACAACGAGCTGCTCAAGGACCTGCTGATGTTCTACTCGGTGCGCGACGGCAAGCTGGTCACGCTCAAGGAGTACGTCGACGCGATGCATCCCGATCAGGAGCGCATCTTCTACGCGGCGGGCGATTCGGTCGACATGCTGGAGAAGGCGCCGATCGTCAAGTCGGTGGCGAAGAAGGGCTACGACGTGCTGCTTTGCGTCGAGGACGTGGACGAGTTCTGCCTCAGCGCGCTGGCGCAGTACGACAACAAGACGTTCCAGAACGTGGCCAACGCCAACCTCGACCTCGACACCGAGGAGGAGAAGAAGGAGGCCAAGAGCGTCGCCGAACAGAATTCCGAGCTGCTCGACGCGATGAAGGAGGCGCTGGGCGACAAGGTGGCGCGCGTTGCCGTGAGCACGAAGCTCATCGACGAGCCGGTGTGCCTGGTGGCAGAGGGCCCGATCTCGCTGGAGATGGAGAGAGTCATCGGGCAGCTGCCGAATAACCTGCCCGTCACCGCGCAGCACGTGCTGGAGGTCAACCCGAAGCACGCGATCTTCAAGGCGTTGCAGGACGCGCAGGAGGCCAGCGACAGCGAGAAGGTCTCGGCGTTCGCGACCATCCTGTACGATCAGGCAAGGCTCATCGAGGGCCTGCCGATCGAGGACCCGGCGGAGTACTCGAGTTTGGTCTGCAAGTTCCTGGCGTAGAAGGGTTGGGGGGCAACATCCCCGCTAAAGCGGCAAAAAGGAAGCGCTCCGGTTGATTCGCCGGAGCGCTTTTTGGTTGATCAAATGAACTTTGAACAGCCTACGAAATCAGCTTGCCGTCCGAGCCGAAGGTGTAGGTCACTCCGTCGATTTCGAGGCTGTCGTTGGTCACCATGTAGCCGTCCCTGATGCCGTAGGTGTCGCCCTCGAACTCGACCAGCCTGGTCTCCTCGAGCATGTAGCCCTCGGGTCCGATCCAGCAGTTTCCGTGGCTGTCGGGGGCGAAGCCATCGGTAACCATCTTGCCGTCAGCGCCCACGTAGCACCAGCCCTTGCTGTCCTTGAACCACTTGCTGGTATCCAAGTAGCCCTTAGTGATGTGATACCAGATTCCGTCGACCTTGACCCACTTGGTAGCCACTGGCATGTAGCCGTCAGCTGCGATGTAGCACATGCCTTTGGAATCCTTGGCAAACCCATTGGTCAGCATCTTGCCGTCAGCCTGGAGCCAACACCATCCCTTGGAATCCTTCATCCACTTGCTCTGGTCGCGGTAGCCCTTGGTGATGTGGTACCAGTCCCCGTCAATCTTGATCCACTTTGTGGCGGTAGACATGTATCCGCTTGAGTCGACCCAGCAGTAGCCCTTGGAGTCCTGCGCCCAGCCGTTGGTCAGCATCTTGCCGTCTTCCTGCAGCCAGCACCAGCCCTTGCTGTCCTTCATCCACTTGCTCTGGTCGCGATACCCCTTGGTGATGTGGTACCAATCCCCATCCAGCTTGATCCACTTGGTGGACGTGTCCATGTAACCGTTCGATCCGACCCAGCAGTAGCCCTTGCTGTCCTGAACCCACTGGCTCGTCACCATGTAGCCATCGTCATCCAGCCAGCACCAGCCCTTGGAGTCCTTGCGCCAGGCGTTCTTGACCATCTTGCCGTCATCGTCAACGTAACACCAGTGGATACCATCATTAGCTCTTACCCATTTGTTCTTTGCCATTGTGGCATCAGTATTGTAGTAATACCAATCGCCGTTTTCATCCTCATACCATCCAGGCATAATTATGGTGAATGTTGTGCTCGCAGTCCCAATAAAGTTTGTCTTGCCGGTAAGAGTTACAGTAGCGATACCAACGTCAATGTTGTTGGAATACTCGACATCGTAATAATATTGACTGACCGTTTTACCATTGAATGACACTGAAATCTTGGGCTCAATTGCATCTCCCGTATAAGGCTGAGGCGCGATGGAATTGATGCAAACATCAGCAAAATCAGCCTCAGTAATATCGAAAGTTGTAGTTAGCTTTCCTACGTAATCGCCTTTGCCTTCAATGATGATTCTCGCTTGCCCAACATTTGAATTATAAGAATAAGTCACCGTGTAATCATTGTCTCTTTCTAGCAGTCCATCCTTATCTGCAATCATAGGCTCAGGAGTAATTGGGCCTCCCGTATACACGTAAGATGATGGACTAACAGATACCTCACATAACGGGATTGGCTTACCTATCAGAATCCTGTCGTCTGAAACCCCCTTGCCACTGCAAAGAGTCGCCACCTCAGTATTTGCAACAAGGAGAACAGCAGATGAGCATCCAGCAAATGCAGAGTTTCCAATCGTTGTTACAGAGACGGGAACGACAATGGAAGTTAGCCTCGGACAATCAAAAAACGCTCCGTTACCTATTGAAGTAACAGAATCTGGAATAATAACGGAACTCAAACTCCAGCACTCGTAAAATGCGTCTCCACCGATTGAAGTTACGGAGTCGGGAATGGCAATAGAGGCTAATCCCTGACATTTAAAGAATGTACTAGGCTCTATCGATGTGATAGAAGCAGGGAGCTCGATAGATCTTAAACCAGAGTGATTGAAAGCATGATGACCTATGCTCGTAACTGAGTCTGGTATTTCGATAGTCTTCAAGCTTGAGCAGTCCTCAAACGCATAGGCCCCAATCGTTGTGACGGAGTCGGGAATCTCGACTGAGGCAAGGCTTGTGCAGCCGCTGAATCCGCTAATCGACACAACACCATCATCTATTATCAAGGCTGCAAGGTTTACGCAATCGCTGAACGCAGCAGTCCCGAACGAGACAACAGAGCCCGGAATCTCAACTGAAGATAGGCCACTTCCGCTAAACGCCCAGTACCCGATCGTTGTGACAGAGTTGGGAATAACGACAGTTGACAAGCTCTTGCAGTCTTGAAATGCATACCAGTCAATCGTCGTTACAGAATCTGGGATAACAACAGAGGTTAAGTTCGTGCAGCCTCGGAATCCGCCAATCGTTCTAATGCCATACTCAACGGTTAGAGATGTCAGGCCCGTGCATCCCCTGAACGCATCGCTACCAATAGTTGTGACTGATCCAGGAATCAATACAGAAGAAAGACTCGAACAACCGTAAAACGCTTGGGTTCCAATCGAAACAACACCATCATCTATGATTAGAGCGGATAGTCCTGTACAGTTTTGAAAAGCATACTTGCCTATCGTGGCAACTGAGCCAGGAATCGCGACAGACTCTAAGCTTCGACAGCCGTGAAACGCATAGTTTCCTATCTGAGTGACAGTATTTGGTATTTCAGCAGAAATCAATCCCGTACAATTTTGGAATGCATTTTCACCTATCGAGGTAACCGAACTAGGTAACGTAACAGACGCCAAGTTTCGACAGCCGTAGAACGCATAGCCTTTAATCTGAGTAACAGAATCTGGGATAACAACGGAAGACAAATTTGAACAATTATAAAATGCTCGAAGACCGATGGAAACGACAGAGTCGCCAACAGTTGCTGAAATGATGCTGTCCCTATAGGAATACCACGGCACTGAGCTCGTATCCGAATAATCTGCCATTGCACCAGTTCCGGTTATAGACAGATTGCCCTCAGAATCGAGCGTCCATGTAAGATTGTCTCCACATGTACCAGAATCAACAATGGCAATTATTGAGAAAGTTGTACTAGTGGTTCCGGCGAAGTTGCCTTTACCAGTTAGAAGTACAGTTGCAGTACCAACGTCAACGTTGTTGGAGTATTCGATATCGAAATCGCCGGAGCTAAGTACTTTGCCGTTATACTCCGCCACAATCTCTGGTTCAACGGCATTTCCTGTGTATGCTTGAGGAACAATTTGGGCGATTGTCGCATCGTCAATATCTGCCTTAGTGATATCGAAAGTTGAGATCAGCTCGCCAGCATAAGCTCCTTTGCCCTTTATGGAAATCGTTGCTTGCCCAACATTGATGTTGTTGGAATACTCAACTGTGTAGTCCGTATTTTTCTCAAGAACCATTCCCCCATTTGTGACGATTGGTTCCGGAGAAATTGGATCTCCAGAAAAAGTATAGGAGGACTGGTTTAAGGTCACCTCACACTGAGTGAGGGGAGTCGAAATAACGATTCTGTCATCGGATATTCCTTTTCGAACACACAATGCTGCCAGCTCTTCCGTTGGAACATATAGCCAAGCAGAAGAACAATTGAAAAATGCATAGTCCCCTATTGATGTTACAGAACTGGGAATCTCAATCGAAGTGAGGCTCGAGCAGCCACTAAAAGCGTACGCCTCGATCGTAGTGACATGGTCGGGAATATTAATGGTGGCTAAATTCGAACAGAATGCGAATGCTGACATCCGAATATAAACGACGGAAGATGGGATATCAACGTAATTTAGATTCGAACAGCTATCAAATGCTCCGTACTCGATCGAAGTTACACCGTCACTAATTGTGACTGATAATATGCTGTTTCTATATGCATACCACGGTGGATAACTTGAACTTGACAGTGCAAAATCGTCCATCGGACCAAATCCAGTAATAGACAGATTGCCTTCATAGTCAAGCGCCCAATTGATATCGGGGCCACAGGTGCCAGAAGCCTTAACTTCGGCCTGTGCAGCGCGAACTCCCGTGCAAAGAACAAACGAAGCCGCTAATAGCAGCGCGCAGAACGCGATTGAGACCTTCTTCAAACCTGAAAACACCGATGATTTCATGTATCCGCCTTTGAGGAATCGCAACGAACGAAAACTCGCAATACTAACCTTTAAATTTTACCCCATAAGATGGTGTATTGGGAATTGAACCCCAAATCCTCCCCTTACAGCCTCTTCTCGATCTCCTGCCAAGCGTGCGTGGTGAGGCAGCTCTTGTCGAGATCGACGCCCATATCCTCCCACAGCGCGTACGGCATCGTGAGCGACAGATAGCCCGCGATGGCCTTGGTGCGCTGCGAGATGTCGAGCAGGCCCAGCACCGCCATGGGCTCGGGCTTGTCCATCTGCTCGGCGGCGAACACGATGGAGTGGCACGCCGCGCCGTACGGGACCACCGTGTTGACCACGCGACCGTTGTGGAAGCCGAGCATGGTGATGAGCGCCGAGATGCGGTCGGGGTCCGCAAAGACGAGCACGATGTCGGGCGTGCCGAGCTCGTCCCAGCGGCTCAGCGGCGCGAAGACCACGCGCGGGAAGCCCTTGTCCGAGAACGGCATGGCGTTGCGCCACCTCATCGCCACCTCGTCGTCGCAGAAGAACCGCTCCCCTTCCCGCAGGTGGATCGGCGCATCCGGCGACACGTCGTCGCCGAAGCCCTGCGCAAGCATCCTGTGGATGCCGGGGTTCTTACGAGTGAAGCCATCGCCGAAGCAGCAGCCAACGGTGCCGCCCGGGCAGTTGCACGCCTCCTCGGTGAGGCCGACGCTCCTGCCGCGCGCCGCGGTAAGCAACAGCGGCACGATGCAGTTGCGCTTCTCTGGCGAGGCCTC
Source organism: bacterium (assembly GCA_024698685.1). Lineage (GTDB taxonomy): Bacteria > Actinomycetota > Coriobacteriia > Coriobacteriales > CADBOM01 > RGIG5709. The sequence goes on along the minus strand of JAILQZ010000037.1, from coordinate 11,416 downwards.
GAGGTCGCAGGGCGCGCTGGCGTTGCCCAGGTACACGCCCACCGGCTCGAGGTCGAGGTGCAGCATTTCTACGAGTTCGCTTGACATGGTGGCCTCCTGTTGGCCGAGGGATGGTGATGAACGTGATTTACAGATGGCAGAACCGTTCCTAGTACCTGCGATCATTCTCACCGAGCCGAGGCTTATTGTCCATAACTCCCCAATACCCGAAGCTCTCATCGCCGATCTTTATCTCGATGCAGTTCTTCTCGGCAGTTTGCTGCAAGACTCTCATAACCTCCGAAGTGTCAGTTGTGCGGATGTGCGCGAACTCTTCGCCATTGAGCTCCAGGCGCATGTGTATTTGCCCGTCTCGAGACTCGCCGGCCTTGACAAGCTTTAATGTTCCGACATTCGTCTCAACGCTGAATGGCTTAATGCGCTGGGCCAATTCGTTGCGCTGCTCTTTATGCTCCCCGACCTGATTGTCGAAGTCTTCTTTCCATTTGCGTATGAGCTCATCCTGCATTTCGCGTTGGCGCTTGTTTTCGCAAAATTTTTCTATACCCTTTCTATACTCTATTCCCTCTTTAATGCCATAGAAGATTGTAGGCGCAAGTATCAAGATGGCACCTATTGCAGATGCCATGTACGAATCTAGTGCTAAGCCAAAGAGGGCTATCAGCAACCCAAGCCCCATCAGACCATACGCCAAGCACATATCTGCTTCCCTTTCACGTTGCGAAAGCCAGCTTGCACAAGACAGGGTTTGCGATCAACCATCGTCGCAAAAGCCCGAATTCACCCCACAATCAAGATTATAGGCAGCATTACGCATTCACCTGTCCCGATATGTGTACAAACATCGGGTTTTGTGGATTGCGAACTTCTAGCACCCACCCCTGCCGCAAACCACCCGCGCTGTCCCTTTCATGGGGCAGGCTCTGGCACCTTCCCATGCGACAATCCTCAATGGAGCGCTCTTGCATCGGGAGCGACCGTGCAGGCGATATAATCAGCAATAGACACCAAAGCGTGGAAGGATGTGGCGCAGATGCCAGACGATTACGATAGCTACGGACTGAACTATGCGTCTTGGGACGACGGCCAGGAGGTCGGCCCGCCTGATAGCTACTACGACTATGGTTCGGGAAGCCGCAGGGGCAAGAAGCTCTCGCTCTGGACTGACGCCGACGAAAGGCGCTGGCAAGCCGCAGAGAAGAGGCGGCAGGACCGCGAGAAGGAGATCCACGACCTGCTCTACGGCGCCGACGATGACGACGACGATGACGACGAAGACGAGGACGACGAGGACTACTGATCCGCAGCGCGACAACTCCAACTCAAATCTGAACTGAAATAGCCCCATTTCCAGCGCATTTGAGGTGCTGGCAGCCCCAATCTGAGACCTCGGCAACCCTATACAACGCGCGCCCGTACACCCTATAATGCATATTTGTATAGCAAAAGCGCAGGCCCTCCGCCTGCGCCTGGCTTTTGCGCAGATAACAACGCAAAGAGGGGTTGCCATGTCAGTCTCGATCCTCAGCCGACGCTCCACCGTTTCCACCCGCCTGATCGCGCTTCTGTGCGCACTGCTGCTGGCAATCCTCTCACTTGCCCTGCTCCCCCAGCAGGGCTATGCGGCAGTCGGCGACACCTTCACGGAGAAGCTTCAGATAGGCGACAAGGAAGTGGACTGCACCTTCAAGATCACCGGCGCCAACACGGTCCAGATCGGCGAGGGCGGCTTCGACGCGAGGAACACCGGTGATTACTCCAACTACTACGTTGAAAGCGCAAACCCGGCACTGCCAAAGCTCTACACGCAGCGGGACAGCGAGAGCTCCTACGTCCTCGACGCCGCCGGCGCGGTAACGATCCCTGGGAGCGTCAGGCACGACGGAACCACCTACACCGTCACAGGCATCGCCTCCGGCGCCTTCTACAAGGGCGTCGGCATCACGAACATCGAGCTCCCCAGCAGCATCACCTACATCGGCGCGGGTGCCTTCGCCGGGTGCGAGGGCCTGAACACGATCACAATGCCCGCCGTCACCGAGATTCCCGAGTGCTGCTTCGCGGGCTGCTCGGCTCTGCGCGGCGTCGAGGACATGTCCGACGTCACCTCGATCGGCAACTCGGCGTTCCGCGGCTGCAACGCGATTCACTCGATGGAGATCCCCTCCAGGGTCACCACCATCGGCGCGTGCGCCTTCTTCAACTGCAAGTCCCTTGAGAGCGTCACCATGCGCAATGCGGTCACCAGCGTGGGCGCGTACGCCTTCGGCTACTGCAGCGGCCTCGAGACCATAACGCTCTCTACCAGCCTCGCCGAGCTACCTGAGAGCATGTTCGCGATGGACTACGCCCTGACCACCGTCAACAACACCTCGCAGATCACCAGCCTGGGCGTGCGCACCTTCTCCCAGTGCTCCGGCCTGCGCGAATTCACCATCCCCGAAAGGCTCTCCGTCATCCCCGAATCGTGCTTCGAGAACACCGGCCTGACCTCCATCACCATCCCTAGCGGCGTGGAGGTCATCGGGGACTCTGCCTTCAAAGGCTGCAACAACCTGCGGTCGGTCACCTTCCCCGTCAACGGCAGCTGCAAGATCAGCTTCATGGCATTCGCCAACTGCAAGGCTCTGGAGACGCTCAACTTGAGCGGCGTGTCTGAGCTCACGGAGAGCTACAACATGGGCTCGCAGTTCCAAGGCTGCACGAGCCTGACCTCGGTCAACCTCGGCAGTCAGATCACCGAGATCTCCGATGGCGCGTTCTACAATTGCCCGGCGCTGACCTCTATCGCCTTCCCCAGCCAGGTGACGTCGCTTGACGACGGCTCCTTCGGGCAATGCACGGGCTTGAACTCCGTGACCATCCCGTCGACGCTCACCGCATTAGACAACGAAACCTTCGAGCAGTGCTACAGCCTGGTGGCCATCGTGCTCGAGGGCGATACGGTCAAGACCCTCAACTACCAGTGGAGCCCCACCTACGAATACGAGTTCACCCAGGGCTTCTGCCATATCTACGTGCCCGACGACCTGGTTGCCGCCTACAAGGCCGACTCCAACTGGGCCCCGATGGCCGATTACATCCTACCCGTCTCGCAAAAACCCGCCGACACCAACATCTACGCCCTGCTCAAGACCGATGGCACGCTGGTGCAGTGCAATTCCTCTGGCACCGCGATCAGCGGCGGCAAGGAGTTCGTCGTCAGTGGCAATGCCTCGAGCGACTACGCCAAGTACGCCATCACCCAAATCAAGTTCCAGTCTGGTCTCACCTCGATCCCGCTGGGCGCCTTCGCCTACTGCAAGGCGCTGCAGAGCGTGAGCCTGCCTGCCGGGATCACGTCGATCGGCCAGACCGCCTTCTACGAGTGCTCGGCCCTGCAATCTGTCAGCGGCAACGGCGTGACTTCGGTCGAGTACCGCGCATTCGACGCTTGCAGGGCGCTGCGCAGCGTCGGATTCATGAACAAGCTCGCCAACCTCGAGGCGTATGCCTTCCAGGGCTGCTCGGCACTTGAGTCGGTGAGCCTGAAGTCCAACCTCTCGGAGATCGGCACTAGCGCATTCTCAGGCTGCACCAACCTCTCGGAGGTGACCCTGCCCACATCTGCCAGCTACTTCATCATCGGCGATTCGGCCTTCAACGGCTGCACGGCGCTGCAGTCCATCAGCATCCCCTCGCAAGTCGCGCAGCTCGGCGAGAGCGCCTTCGCCAACTCCGGCCTCACCAGCGTGAACGCGCCTGGAGTCCTCTTCAGCATGGGTACGGGCGTGTTTCAGAACTGCAGGCAGCTGACCTCCGCGTCCGCCAGCTACGTCCAGGGCTCCATGTTCAAGGACTGCACGGCATTGCGCAGCGTGACGTTCAACAACACCAACGAGATCTATAGCTCCGCCTTCAGCGGATGCACCGCGCTCCAGGAGATCAGCTTCCCCAGCAGTGTGAGCGCCATCGACGAATACGCCTTCGCCAACTGCACCGGTCTGTGGAGCATCCAGCTGCCCGAGGGAATCACCAGCCTCAGCTCCGCCTTCCATAACTGCACCGGCCTGATAAGCGTGCATCTGCCCGGCAGCCTCTACTCCGTCAGCGGAACGAAGCAGGGCTACAGCGCCTACGGCGCATTCTCCGGCTGCTCTGGCATCTCCAATGTGACCTTCGGCGATGGCTACGAAGCCAACATCGGCGGCGCCATGTTCTATGGCTGCACCGCCCTGAGGAGCCTCGACATCCCCGATAGCGTCGTTTCCCTCGACAGCTTCGCGCTCAAGGGCTGCCTGCTGCTTAGGGATCTTCACCTTCCGAGCTCGCTCGCCTACCTTGGCGACGACAGCATCGCGGGCTGCCTCAGCCTTACCTCGATCGACCTCTCCTTCGCCGAGAACCTCGAGATCGACACCTACAGCGGCGGTCAGCTCGCCGGATGCTACAACCTGGAGAGCGTGGCGCTGCCCAGCAGCCTTGGCGCTATCTCGCCCGCGATGTTCGCCGAATGCATCAACCTCACCCAAATCACAGTGCCCGCCGGCGTCGACTACATCGGCAGCGTGGCCTTCCGCAACTGCACCGCGCTGGAGACGGTCATCTTCGACAACGACTGCTCGGCGTGCGAATACTCCAGCTCCTACGGCGAGATCTTCTCCGGATGCGATGCGCTGGCCAAGGCGGTCTTCCGCAGCAAGAAGCCGCAGGATGATGCGCTCAGCTTCCCGGAGGGCACCGAGTTCTACTACACCGTGAGCTACTACCCGCTCGAGGAGCTCGCCAGCGATCCCGCCAACTGCATCGGGCAGCTGACGGTGAAGGCTGGAACCGACGTGCTCGGCACCAGCGCACCAGCGGCCTCCGCGATCTTCGACGGCGAGTGGATCCAGGCCACCGCGGCCGAATCCGCCATCACCGCTAGCAGCTTGAGCGACTCCGGTTGGGCGCTTCCCGGCACCTGGAAGGGCGTGCTCTTCATCACCCAGCCACAGAATGGCGAGACCCCTGACGGCAGCTTCACCCTGTCTGCCGAGGCGCGCGTGCGCCAGGTTTCCGGCGGCGTGCCGATCGACCTCAGCACCGATGTCAGCTACACCTGGTACGCCTGCGATGCGCGCGGCAACATCTCCGACAGCACGATCGGCACGGGCGCGGAGCTCTCGCTGGCGAGCCTGAACGAGGGGAAGAACTACTTCATCTGCGTGGCTTCCAGCACAATGGCTGGCCTCGACCGCTCGTCGGCCTACAGCCAAGTTGTCTGCGTCAGCGTGAAGTCGGGGCGCATGAGCGTCAATCCTGGAACCATCATCTACCGCTGGGCGCTTACCGACAGCAACAGGGGCACCGGCCCGACGATCACGATCAGCAACGACAGCGGCTTCACGGTCAAGAACATCAAGTGGAGATCTCAAAACGGCTACTTCGAGTTCGGCTACAACTCCCAGGGCAGCTGGGGCGACGTTGACGCGGGTGTCTCCTTCAACACCACCATGTATCCCAAGATGCCCAATGCCGAGCCCGGCGAATACCATGACACGCTGATCATCTCGTCGGACAACGCCACAACACTCGAGGTACCCGTCACGCTCGTGTTCTTCGATGACAGCGAGCCCTACGCGTACTTCGCGTACACGGCGAGCAACGGCACCAACTGGTATGGCACAACGGTCGACTTCGGGACGCTCGAGCCGGGCTACACCAACCCGCAGGACAACTACGGCAACCAGTGCACGATCTACGGCGGTGGCGGCGGAGTCAATATGACGGGCCGCACCAACCCGACACACTTCACCATCTACAACGAGAGCATCGCCTCGTTCCCGCAGTTCGTGCCCAGCAACTACGGCTACGGCCTCAAGATCGCGCCTAAGGCCGGGCTGGCGCCAGGCACCTATGAGGACACCTTCTACTACACCTTCACCTCCGACGGCGCCTCTCGACAGCTGCCCATCACGCTGCGCGTCACGGTAGGCAGCCCCGGCGGCATCGCGGTCTCCCCCACCAGCTGCGACTGGGGCAGCGTGCGCGAGGGCTACGATGCGCAGGCGGTCCAGACCATCACGGTGACCAACTACGAGGATGAGGCCATCACCCTTCCGACCAACATCGGTAGCTCGCTGCAGGCGTTCACGGTTGACGGCGCGGCTGGCATGAACATACCCGCCGGTGAGAGCCGTACATTCAGGGTGGCGCCGAAGACCGGCCTGGCCCCTGGCACATACAGCGAGACGCTCACCATCGCTCCATCTGGCCTCGCGGCCAAGAGCGTGGCCCTGAGCTTCGAGGTCACCGCGATCGAGCCCGTCACCGCCACGGTGAGCTTCACTGCGCAGATGAGCGGCGGCTTCTTCCATGCCCCGCAGTTCAACGTCGAGGTCAGCTCCGACCTAGCGGAGAGTTACGGTTATGCAGACAGCGTGCCCTATGGCGACAACGTCTCCGCGCTCGACGTGTTGGTCGCCGCGCATGTGCTGACCTTCGGGAGTGACTTCACGCCCGAGACGGCAGCCGATTACCTCGCGATGAGCAGTGGTTACATGACCACGTTCTTCGGCTGGAATTCTAACGACTACTCGGGCGGGTTCTTCCTGAACCACGCGATGGCCAACGATGGCACCGAGTCCCAATGGGGCGGCTACAACGGCACGACCGTGGACACGCAGCCCGTATCCGACGGCGACCTCCTCGAGTTCTTCTTCTACGAGGACGAGGATTACCTCGACACCTACAACTGGTTCGTGGATATGAGCGGCAATCCCAGCCGCGAGTTCTCGACGATCTCCGGCGGCACTCTGGAGCTCGCGCTCATGGGCTGCCCAGCCATGAGCGGCTACCTGTTCAAGGATGCCGACGAGATGATGGCCTCCAGCTCGGCAGAGGCGGTTAGCGATGCTCAGGTAGCCATCGTAGACCTCGAGGATGGCACGCTCTACGAGCTAGACGACGCAATCACTGACGAGAACGGCCTGGTGTCTCTCAGCTTCGACGAGCCCGGCAACTACATTATCACCGCCTACGGCACCGAGGATTGCGAGTGCGCGCAGATCATGAGCCTGACCACCGTCAAGGTGACCGCGCCCAAGCCAGGCTGGAACAAGATCGACGGAGATTGGTACTACTTCGACGAAGATGGCGACATGGTGACCAGCACCTGGAAGAAGGATTCGAAGGGCTGGTGCTACCTTGGCGAGGATGGTCGCATGGTCACCAACGGATGGGCCAAGGACTCCAAGGGCTGGTGCTGGATCGGCGACAGCGGCTACATGGTCGTGGCCACCAAGTGGATCAAGGTCGACGGGGTCTGGTACCACATAACCAACGGCTACCGCGATGCGAACAAGTGGATGAAGGACGGCACGCGCTGGTGCTACCTCGGCGCAGACGGCACCATGGTCAAGAGCACCTGGAAGAAGGACTCCAAGGGCTGGTGCTACCTCGATGCCAGCGGCTACATGCTCACCAACGCCTTCGCCCCGGACAGCAAGGGCCAATGCTGGCTTGGCTCCGACGGCTACATGGTGGTCGCCACCAAGTGGATAAAGTACGACGGGGACTGGTACCACATCACCAGCGGCTACATGGACAAGAGCAAGTGGATGAAGGACTCCAAGGGCTGGTGCTGGCTGCAGGCCGACGGCAAGATGCTGACCAACGGGTTCGCCAAGGACTCCAAGGGGATGTGCTACATCGCCTCCGACGGCTACATGCCGGTGGCAACCAAATGGGTCAAGGTCGACGGCGTCTGGTACCACATCACCAACGGATACATGGACACCAGCAAGTGGTTCAAGGATTCCAAGGGCTGGTGCTACGTGGGCGCCGACGGCAAGATGGTCACCGAAGGATGGGCCAAGGACTCCAAGGGCTGGTGCTGGCTCGATGCGGCCGGATACATGCCCGTTGAAACCAAGTGGATCGGCGAGCCGGGAGCCGAGGGCAGCAGCTACATCATCAATGGCTACAGGGTCGACAATCAGACAATCGATATCGGAGGAACCGAGTACACCTTCGATTCCGACGGCAAGCTAGTGCTCTAAGCACGGCTTTCACATCAACGAGAACGGGCTGCATCGCAAATGGTGCAGCCCGTTTAGGTTTGACTCAATCTGCCAACGCTCCCCTAGCGGTACTCCTCCATGAGCGCCTTGAACGCGGGCATCGAGTTGACGATGACATCGTGGGCAACGCAATAGCCGATGCGCACCCAACCGCCGACGCCGAAGCTATCGGAGGGCACCAACAGCAGCTCGTGGGCCTTCGCGCGGTCTGCAAACGCCTGCGCGTCGGGCTCGAGCGCCTTGACCCACAGGTAGAACGCGCCCTGCGGCTCGATGAACTCGTAGCCCAGCTCGGCCAGCCCATCGGTGAGGGTCTTGCGGTTGGCCACGTATGCCTCGACATCCACCGGCGCCTTGATGCAGCGCTCGATCACAGCTTGGAATAGCGTGGGCGCGCAAATGTAGCCCAGCGCGCGGCCGGCACCGCAAACCGCGAGGTAAACGCGTCGCGAGTCGGTGACATCCGGCCCCACGAGAACGTAGCCGATGCGCTCACCCGGAAGCGAAAGCGACTTCGACCATGAGTAGCAGACCAGCGTGTTGGGGTAGATCGACGGCACCCACGGCGTGGGCTCGCCCGTGTAGTTGAGCTCGCGGTAGGGCTCGTCGGAGATGATGTAGATCGGCTCGCCATTGGCTTCGCTCGCAGCGCTCAGCACCTCGGCCAGCTCGGCGAGGTTCTCGCGCGAGAATACGGTGCCCACCGGGTTGTTCGGCGAGTTGACGATGACGGCGCGGGTGCGCTCGGTGATGGCCGCGGCAACCGCCGGCGCATCGATTTGGAAATCGCTCTCGCGCGCGTTGACCTGCACGCAACGCACTCCTGCGGCCTCGATCCACATCCTGTACTCCGGGAAGTACGGCGCGATGACGATGACCTCGTCGCCTGGCACGGTGAGCGCGTTGATGCAGATGTCCAGCGATGCCGCGGCGCCCATGGTGAGGTAGAGGTCGTCGGCCGAATAGCCGCCGCCGAAGCGCTCGTTGAGGTCGTCGGCGATGATCGCCCTGGTGCTCGCAGAGCCCTGCGACGGGGTGTAGCCGTGCAATTTGTCCGCAGGCAACTCCGAAAGCTCGCGGATCGCTTCAGCGATCTGAGGGGGCGCGGGCACCGAGGGATTGCCGAGGCTGAAGTCGAAGACCTTGTCCGCGCCGATCTCGGCCTTCCTGCCGAGTCCGTAGGCGAATAGCTGCCTGATAGCCGATGGCGCGGCTCCCAATGCATACATCTTCTCGTTGATCATCTGCTGCGCTCCTAACGTGCGACATCCAAAAAACAGGCAGACGGCCCGGCCACCTACCTGCGAAAATGCTCTGGCGCGCCCGGCAGGACTCGAACCTGCAACCTACGGATTAGAAGTCCGTTGCTCTATCCATTGAGCCACGGGCGCAACAGTGGTTATGATAGCGCATTTGCCGAGCTGGCAGCACCCGTTTGCGGTGAGAGTCGCTATTCTTGGGGAACTGCAGGACAGGCATGCACTTTGACGCACCCGCACCGTGGCTGGGCGGGTATAATCTCACGTAACGCAAACGCGCGACGAAAGGAGAGCCATGAGTTTCCTGGATATGGCAAAGGCACGCTGGACCTGCCGAGATTACGACCCTGCAAAGCCCGTCGAACAGGAGAAGATCGACGCGATACTTCAAGCGATCGCCCTGGCTCCCACCGCTAAGAACTTCCAGCCGTTCCGCGTTTGGGTCGCGCAAAGCGACGAGGCGATGGAGAAGGTCCGCCAGGTTACGCCATGCTCCTACGGCGCTCCCCTCGCCTTCATAATCGCCTACAGCGCCGACGAGGCCTTCCTGCGCGGCGACGGCAAGAACTTCGGCGAGATCGACGCCTCCATCGCGGGCACGCACATCATCCTCGAGGCCTCCGACCTCGGCCTCGGCAGCACCTGGATCGGCGCCTACGATGCCGCCAAGCTCCACGAGCTCTTCCCCGAGCTCGAGGGCTACGTCGACGTGGCGTTGTTCGCGGTGGGCTACCCCTCGGCCAGCGCCCAGCCCAGCCCGAAGCACTCGGCAAGCAAATCGCTCGATGACATCGTCACCTTCATCTAGCGCATTGCGAGCGCCAGCACGAACAACCTTGGGAAGATCGGAAAGACTATGAAGAAGCTACTGGCAATTCTCGCAAGCGCACTGCTGTGCGTGGCGTTCCTCGTCGGATGCGGCGGCGGAAGCGATGACAGCGGCGATGACAACCAAGCGCCTGTGGAGTGGGCTGAGATGAGCGCGCTGGGCGACCTCACGCTCGAGGACATCCTGCGTATCGACTTCGAGGTCGACATGGGCGATGGTAGCAGCAACGGCTTCATCCCTAGCAGCGACATGGAGGCCGTCCAGAAGGTCTGCGGAATGCTCGAGGAGATCTCCATCGGCAAGGCAGCCGACGAGCTAGCTGAGGGCCTGCCGCTGAACGTCACGATCACCACGACCGATGGCGAGCTCGAATTCAAGTTCATCGGCGATACCGTGGAGCTCTCCGATGGTCAGCGCTACAAGGTCGAGAACATCGAGCCGCTGAGGGACTACCTGGCTGGACTCGTCTTCGGCGACTGAGGCTAACCGCTGAGTCGACTCATCGCATGGGATACAAGACCTACAACTGCGACGTTTCCAAAAGGTGCGGCGGGTGCGAATGGCTCGCCGTCCCCTACCCCATACAGCTCAAGCGCAAGCAGGAGAAGATCGAGGAGCTCTTCAAAGGCTTCCGCAACACCCGTATCAACCCGATCATCGGCATGGACGAGCCGCTGCACTACCGCGACAAGATCATCGTCTGCTTCACCGCAGACAAGTCCGGCAAGGTGCGCTACGGACTCTATGAGAAGCGCTCGCACAGGATCATCGAGCGCAGCGATTGCATCGTCGAGGACGAACGCGCCAAGCCGATCCTCAACACTCTCGCCAAGCTCGCCACCAGCTTCAAGCTCAGCGTCTACAACGAGGAGACCGGCTACGGCTTTCTACGCTACGCCCTGCTGCGCATCGGCAAGAAGACGGGCGAGGTGCTGGTCTGCCTGGTGGCCAACGGCGAGACCCTCTACGGCGCAAAGGCCTTCGTGCGCAAGCTTCGCGAGGCGCACCCCGAGGTCAAAACGGTGGTTCTCAACATCAACAAGCGCAACACCAACGTCGTACTCGGCGAGCGCGAGCGCGTGCTCTACGGCCCTGGCTTCATCGAGGACGAGCTGCTGGACTGCAGGTTCAGGATCTCGTCGACCTCGTTTTTCCAAGTCAACCCCACGCAAACCGAGAGGCTCTATTCCAAGGCAATCGAGCTTGCAAGGCTCGATGGCACGCAAACGCTGATCGACGCCTACTGCGGCATCGGCACCATCGGGCTCATCGCGAGCAGATCCGCC
>JAILQZ010000043.1 GCA_024698685.1 bacterium | reverse complement strand
TCGTAGGCGAGCTTCTTCGCCGATGCGGAGGCCTTCTTGCGCGCCCTTGCCCACTCGTTGGTGTTAAGGCGCGTCAGCGTGGGCTCCGTTCCCTTAGCACCGACGTACTTAGAGATCTTGCCGATCTGCTCGACCGGGATGTAGAGCCTGTCGCCCTCGGCATACTCGAGGACGAGGTAGTCGCGATTGATCCCCGCAACGGTCTGCTTGTCCATCTCCTTGAATAGCGCAACGCCGTACTTGATGTGAACGACGTAATCGCCTGGCTTGTACGGCAGAGATGCTGCGAGCAGCGCGGTGTCGGAGGTGGACGATGCGCTGAGTCCGAGCGTGGAATCGTCAACGTTGAGCAGCGCTAGGCGCGCTTTGGGGATGATCAGCGAGATCGGAATCGTGCTGTCGGAGATGTTGACGACGTTGGGCATGAATCCGCGCTTGCCGCCAAGCACCTCGTTGATGGGAATGTGCGCGTCGACTAGCATGAGCTCGACGTCCTCGCGAACCGCACGGTCGGAGATGCCGAGCACTATGAGGTAGTTCTTGGAGATGAGCGAACGGGCCTGCGAGAGGAAGCGCTCCTCTGAACGCAGAGACTCGGCGTGGCGCATCTTGAGGTCGTCCGCAACGCTCGCCTTGCTCCTGATCAGCGATAGCAGCGTCAACGACTGGTTCTCGCCGAAGTCGAGGTCGCCCGGATGCACGTAGAGGCCGTCGAATCTGGCCTTCGCGCGCTTTGCCGAGCCCTTCAGCTCATCGAAATAGCGCGAAGAATCGTCGTAGAGCGAGCGCGGCTCGAGCATGACGACAAGCGTGTCGGCGCTCTTGTAGTCGAGCAGCGTGGAGCGGCCGTCGAAGAGGATCGGGAGATATTGCCTGTTGGAGCCGTGTACGCCGAACTCGGCAATCGTCTCGATGTCGGCCTGGATCTCATGCGTCAGGATGCCGCGGCGCTTGAGGTTGCGCTCTGCGAATTCGATGTCGCGTGCGGTGACGATGAACTCGCGTGCAGGATAGAGCTCGAGCGCATCGATGTCTGAAACGGTCTGCCCGGTGGAGGGGATGATCTTTCGGATGCTGTCCACCTCGTCGCCGAAGAACTCGATGCGCGCGGGGCAGTCCGCATCGCTGCCGAAGATGTCGATCGTTCCGCCCGCAATCGAGAAGGTGCCCTGTTCCATCGCGCTATCGCAGCGCTCGTACCCGAGCTTGGAGAGCACGCCCGGAAGCTGCTCGAACTCGATGCCATCTATCTCCTCGTTCACGCGGATGACCAGCGGATCGATGCGCATCCTGTCCTTCGGGGGCATGCAGCGCAGCAGCTCGCGCGAGGATGCGACGACGATCCTCTCCTCGCCGTTGGAGAGCGCGTGGAGCGCATGGGCCCGCTTGCCCAGCGTCGCAATGCCGCAATCCTCCTCATCCCAGGGCTTAGTCTGATTGGGCAGATATCTGACCACCTTCTCGCGCCCGAGGTAGAGCGTGAGCCCAGAGGCGATCCTATCGGCTGTCTCCTCCCCCGCCACCAAGACGAGCATCGGCCTGGGAGAGCGCGCGAACGCGCATGCGAGGACGAAGGACCTGCCGATCGGGGGAACGCCGAACGTTGCGCTTTGGCGCGAGTCGAGCGCCTCGAAGAGCTTGCGCGCCTCGGGTGCACGGTCGAATATGGGTATCAGCGAATCTATCAGCATCACTATCGGCACGAAAACTTGGTCATTTGGCAACTAGGAAATTATAATCCAACGTACTGGACGGAAGCCGCGTCCGATGGCGAGTTGAAGGACGCGCGAACGGGAAGGAAGCGATATGCCACGCGAGAGCAAGGCGGCGAAGATCGAACGGGCCGGGATCGTCACCAAGAGGATGTACGAGCACTACCCACAGACCAAGGGATACCTCGACTTCGACACGCCATTCCAGATGGTCATCGCAACGCTCCTCTCCGCGCAAACCACCGACAAGGCGGTCAACAAGGTGACTCCGGAGCTCTTCGGCAGGTGGCCGACTCCCGAGGCCATGCAGGAAGCCGACGAGCTCGAGATCCAGAAGGTCATCCATCCACTCGGATTCTTTAAGACTAAGGCCAAGCGCTGCGTCGAATGCGCTTCCACGCTCATGAGCGAGTTCGACGGAGTGGTCCCGCAGGACATCGACGATCTGCAGAGGCTGCCCGGAGTGGGTCGCAAGACCGCAAACGTCGTCCTCAACGACGCCTTCGGGATAACCGAGGGAATCGCCGTGGACACGCATGTCAAGCGCATCGCGAACAAGCTGGGATTCTCGAAGTCAGACGACCCGGCGAAGGTCGAGCAGGACCTGATGGCGGTATTCGATAGGAGCGACTGGCTGCCGATCAACAAGCGCTGGATCGCCTTCGGCCGCGAGATCTGCGATGCGAAGAGACCACGTTGCCAGAAGTGCTTCCTCACCGACATCTGCCCAAGCTTTAAGGGCGAGGGCTAGCGCTTGAAGCTCAGGGGCCGAGGTCACCAGACCTTCGGGATCATGCGGTACTTGACCTTGGTCTTGTAATACCTGAACCAGGCATCTTCGCGCTCGAGCTGCCTTTCCTTCGAGATGATGCCAGGCGCGACGACCAGAGGATAGATGAGTGCGATCCCGCAAGCCACGATCGATCCGAGCACGAGGCCTATAGACAGGAGCATCATATGAACGGCGAAGTGGATCGGATGCCTCACTCTGCCATAGAGCCCGGTGCCTTCCATCGATCCCATCGAGATCGTGTCGAAGATCTCCGAGCGAATCGAATCCTCTCGAACCGCCTCGAACAGGAGCCCGAAGGATATCACGGCGAAGAACAGACCGAAGAAGGATACGAAGCCAGATATCATGAGAAACGATCCGCGATAGCTCAGACCAGAGGCGAATATCACCGCGATGGCCATCACGTAGGAGACGGTTGGCACGCTCGCGGTGCCGAGGCCCTGCTCTCGAGCGACCACGAGGTCGGCGAGGACATCCCTCTCGACCTTGAGAAGCACCAGGCCGACGATCGATGCCGGAATGGCGATGATGGCTATCAGCGCCCAGCCCTGCCAATAGCGGATGGTTCCAGCAAGTGGAAAGAGAACCAACACGTATACGGCAAGGAAGATCGCGCCGCGCTTAAGCGCGTATGAGAGCAGCTTGCGGCCTGCCGCATCGGCATTGCGCGTCTCATTTCTCGTGCGGCGTGGCACTTCCCATCACCTCTGACGACTATGCTTGCCAACTTGCTTCGATTCAACGGCTCCTAAGTATTCTTACACATTATCCAAAAATGTGTAGATTCTAATACTCAGAACAGCTGGGGGCACGCAAGGTGCGCCGCGTACGAGCGCGCGGCAGACGGCGCCGATCTGAGATAATGGGCGGCATTCGCGCTCCCCTAGGAGTATCATTGGGTTTTGTGGGAAACTGATAGCGATTTCGAAAGCGCCGCTTGCTGCGGAGAATCTGTGGAGGGCACCGCCCGATGGAACAACTCGATCTGCAAGGATTGCTCGCCGCCGCCGATGACATCTGCGCCGCGATACAGCGCGCGAACGTCGGCAAGGTGCGCAACGAGAGGCTGACGCTCAAGGAGATGCTCAGGGATGAGCTGGTCTCCTTCGGCATCATCCTTGTGGAGTCGGGAGGCTACGTCAAGAAGGCCGAGGCGGAGATGATCCGCGAGTGCATGGGCCAGCCCGATGACGATCGCCTGCTCAACCAGATCATGAACCACCGCAGGGTGCCCATCTCCTTCACAAGCGAGATCCCGCAATCGCTGAAGTACACGGTGCTCGCAGACGCAGGGAGAAAGCTCGACTCCAGTCTCTTCAAGGGCCAGACGTCGATGGTCTTCTACGACACCTTCAAGCTCTTCGGCCAGACTATCCTCGCCTCGCGCGAGAAGGACGTCAGCGACTACGCCATGCGCAGGTTCACCTCCTTCATCGAGCGCATGGAGAAGTTCATCAAGGAGTACACCGTCTGGTATGCAGGTTCGCAGAAGCACTATCGCGTGATCGAGCCGGCCGCCAAGGACCAGGAGTCGGCCGAGGAGAAGCAGGCCAAGCTCGAGGAGCTGCTCGCAGAGCTCGACGCGCTGGTCGGGCTGGAGGCGGTCAAGGAGCAGGTGCACGATCTGGTCAACCTCATCCAGGTGCAGCAGATGCGCCAGGAGCTCGGCATGAAGACGGCCGACATCTCCAAGCACATGGTGTTCTCGGGCAACCCCGGCACGGGCAAGACCACGGTCGCCCGCAAGCTCGCCGAGATCTACCACTACCTCGGAGTCCTGCGCAAGGGCCAGCTCGTAGAGGTTGACCGCTCCGGACTCGTGCGCGGCTTCATCGGCCAGACCGCGACGCGCGTTCAAGAAGTAGTCGAGGAGTCGCTCGGCGGAGTGCTCTTCATCGACGAGGCCTACGCCCTCAACGTCAACAAGAGCGAAGGCGATTTCGGCCAGGAGGCCGTCGAGACGCTGCTCAAGGCGATGGAGGATCACCGCGACGACCTCGTCGTCATAGTTGCCGGCTACACCGACCTCATGGAGAGGTTCCTCGACTCCAACCCCGGTCTGCGCTCGCGCTTCAGCAACTTCATATACTTCGACAACTACACCGCCGACGAGCTCATCGCCATTCTGCACCAGAACCTGGCGCAGCGCGAATACCAGCTCTCGAAATCTGCCGAGCGCAAGGCCCGCAAGCTGATCAGGGAGCGCGTGGCGAACAAGCCCGATAACTTCGCGAATGCGCGCGATATCCGCAACTTCCTGGAACGTGCAATCGCCAACCACGCGACGCGCGTCGTCGGGTTGGAGGAGGCACGCGGCAACAAGGACATCCTCGGCACGATCGAAGCCGCCGACATCGAAGGCTGGTAGAAAAAGCCGCCAGAGCGCTTGTTGGCGCCCCAGCGGCCTGATTCCGCGAATCTCCCACGAATCCTACTGGCCGCGATTTCCCTTGCCCGGGCCGCCGCCCATATCGCCGCTAGGCGGGGTTCCCATGTCGCCACTGGGCGCAGCACCCATGTCATCGCTGGGAGCGGTGCCCATGTATCCACCTTGCATGCCTCCCATGCCGCCACCCATCATCTGGTTGGATAGCTGTGTGATCTGCTGCCCGTTGACCGTGACGGTTCCGCCGGTGAGCTCGCCCTTTCCGTCATAGTCGAATGCCGACTGCGCCGTGATGTCGACGGTTCCGCCACTGATGAGAAGGTCGCCGTTGGAATCGATCGCGTCGGTATCACCTTGGGCCATGGAGATCGCAATCTCGCCGCCGGTGATCTCTATCGCAATGCCCTGACTCGCTGCGTAGCTGGCAGACTTGTCGGTCGCGTTGATTCCGTCATCGCTGGCGCTGATGGCGAACGTGCCCGCGTTGATCTGCACATAAGTGCCCTCGATTGCCTCGACCGCGTCGATCTCGAAGCTTCCGCCGTCGATCTGGATGAAGGTCGTCCCCTGGATGCCATCATCGCCCGCGTCGATCTTGAAGGTGCCGCCGCCTATGTAGATATAGCCGACGGTGTCGTCCTCGTCATCCTCGCTGTGGATGGCATCCTCAGAGCTATTGATGGTGAAGTCCCCGCCTGCTATGGCGATGGAATCGTGGGCCTCCATGCCGTCCTCGACGCTCGTGATCGAATAGACGCCACCGGTGACCTTGAGGTCGTCCTTGGAACTGATGCCGTTGGCGCTCGACTCGATCGAGAGGCTTCCGAGCCCGTTGAGGGTGAGGTCGTCCTTCGAGAAGATCACCGCATCGAGGTTGGTTTCGCCATCGGCTGCGAAGGCGCCTGTGGTGGCAAGCGAGTTGCTCGAACCCTCGGTCGTGGTTACGAAGACCTTATCGGCCGAGATCACGTATATGGCCGGTGCATCTGAGTTCTCGATGCGCACGCCGTCGAGCACAAGCTGCACCTTGGCGCTGTCTTCGGCCTCGACGATGATCGTGCAATCCTTCGCCGACCCGCTGATCAGATAGATGCCCTCTTCGGTGATGGTCACATCCTCGCCGCTGGTAAGCGCGATCGCAGTCGCGGCTGAGAGATCCGCGGTCTGCTCGAGGTCTCGATCGGTGAAGATGTCGCTGGCGTTGACGAAAGTGCCGCTTGCATTGGAAAGCGATGCGCTCTGGCCTGAATCGCCCCCGTCGCTGGAGGATGTTTGGGACATGCAAGCGCATAAGCTCATGGCCAGCACGCCACTCAGAGCAATGGCTGTCAACCCGCGCAAGATGCCGCTCCGCCTGGTTTTCGCATGTTTCATTCTTCTGCTCCTATTCTGCCTATCGGTTTTCATGGGAACAGATTAGGGGGCGAACCTGAATCGGCTCTGAAAGCCTCAGCTGGAATGGGCGCGCGTTACCTCGACAGGGCTTCCATCTCGGCGATCGCGGCTTCGAGGATCGCGAGCGAGCGTTCATCGCGCTCATCGGATCCGGCAATGACGGAGCGCCGATTCCTCATCGCATCAAGGAGATCCTCTGGGCGTCCGAACCTCGTCTTCGTTGTAGCGAAATCCTCCGCAACGTATGCGAGCGCAGCCTTTCCGCTTGTCTCGCACGCGCTTGCATCGCGCAGCAGCTCGAGGCTCCCCTGTTCGACTGAATCGAGCGCCCAACCGAGCCAAGAGAGCGATTTCCTGTGCGCCTTAGGGTTCATCTTCGCCTGCGGACGCATCGCATGTGCAGCCTCGATCGCCAGTCTCACGCGATTCTCGCGGTTGAGCGCAGAGGCCTCGGGGTCATAGTCGATCACGGTGATGGGCAGGTCGGGGAATTGCCGCGCGAGCTCGTGAAGCGACCCGCGAGCCTGAACGTGGCCCTTGAGACAGCAGAAGCTCTGCAGGTAGATGACGTGGTCGACGCGCTTGGCGCGGAATTCCTCGAGCACGTCGATATAGCGCACATCGTCTACATAGAGCTTCTCGGGGCTGGGCAGCACGCATTCGCAGCCGAAGTCCGAGAGCTTCCCGACGATGCGGTCGTTCATGTACTCATCGAAGACGAGCAGCGGGTTTCCGACGAGCCCTATCCGCAGCGGAGACGCCGGGTCGCTGGTGTCTGCTGAGGATGCTGGGCTCGCAAGCTCGCCAGGCCAATCCTCGCACCATTGGATCTCGACTGTCCTCCCAAGCGCCTTCTTTACGAACATCGGCAGTGAATCGACGAGGCAGCCTTGGCAGATCTTGGGAACCTTGACGCAAGAGAGGTCCGAAGCATCCCTCGCCACGCGGATCGTTCGAGCCATGAGAGCCGCAGATGTGAAGCAGAGGTCGCTCGGGATGTTGCTGCGTGCGACCTCGAGGTCATCGTGCCCGAGCCCGCAATCCATGGCGATCGCCTCGCCCTGGATGCAGTCGGTTCCTGTATGCGGGAGCTCCTGCTCCATGGGACCATTTGCGTTGGAGAGCTCGGATTCCCGCTCGCGAGACTCGATCGATTCCGCAAGGGTGCGCAGGCGAATGCGCACATGCGCTATGTCGACTATGTCGTCGATCTTGAGGACCGCATAGGGCCTGTGCGCCTTGGAGAGCCTGTCGCAGGCGATGTCCAGACTCACCGCGTCGAACCCACACCCGAACGAACGCAGGAACACCGCTTCGAAATCCGGGTGCTCCAGAACCCAACTCGCGATCCCCTCATGGCGGTTCGCGTGAACCCACTCGTCTTGCGCGCCGTCGGGACGGATGCTCCCCCACTTCGCGATGCCAGCAGCGGGCACCACCGCAAACCCGAGATCGACCAGGATCTCATCGATGCCATGCAGCAGCATTGGATCGACATGGTAGGGCCTTCCGGCGAGGATGATGCCGTGTCGCTTGGGATTGGCGGCAACCCACGACTTCGCCAGATTCGCGCCCTCGGCGAGCTTGCGCTCGCAAGCGCTGTACTCGCTCCATGCTGCGTCGAGAGCGGCATCGAACTCTCCCGGCTCCAACGGTGGAGCGCCAAGCGCATCGACGATCTCCGAAACCACGCTCTCGAATTGCCCACGTACCGCGACGCTGAGGTCCGCTATGCCCAGATCGGGCAACGCGACATCGTTGAACAGGTCGGATGGATCGCTCGCGAGCAACTCGGGTGCGAAGATGCGCACGCCTCCTTGCGAGAGCGCTGGGGCGTTGCTTTCGAGAACCTTCGCGTAGCCGCTGGCAACGGCACAGCTCGTGAACCTGAGAAAGCTCGGAGCGAAGATCGCGTCGGCCCCCTGTGCGAGCAGGTCGTAGAGGCGCTCATGGCTCAGCTTGGCAGGCTGGCAGACGCTTTCGCTCGGTATCGATTCGGAGCTCAGCGCGCGCAGCTCCCTCGAGGTGCTCTCGCTGGAGATCGCGATGCCGAACCCAAGGGAGGAGAAGAGCCTATGCCAGAAGGCGATCTTGTCGTAGACGTATAGCGTGTTGAGTATGCCGATGCGATAGCCGGCTCGCCTTCCACTCCCCTCCTGCGTTCCGTAGCGGGCGAGCATATCCTGCTGCATCTTGACGATGTTGGGCGCACGACCAGAGCGCGAACCACCCTGAGGGAGCCCCAACGCTACGTAGGCGCGGTCGCACTTGTTGCCGCTGATGTGGAAGCGCCCATCTCCGAACCTCAAAATGGCGATGCGGCATGAGTTCGAACATCCTGGGCACACGGTGGAACTGCGCGCCGGATTTATGGATGCGATCCTATCCGCACCTAAAAACGTGGTCTCGGGCAACATGCCATCCGGAGATTCGCTCGCAGCGGCAAGCGCCCTGTCTCGGGCGACCAGCGCCGCGCCGAGAGCCCCGGACAGATGCGCGGTGTTGGGTCTGATGACCTCGACCCCGCTGATCTTCTCGAAAGCCGCCAGAACGGCATCCGACTTGAACGTTCCACCGGAGACGATGATCTTGTCGCCCATAGTGGCAATCCTGTTGCGCCCGATGATCCGGTAGAGCGCGTTGGCTACCACCGAATATGCGATGCCCGCAGCGATATCGGCCGTGGAGGCGCCGATCTTCTGAGCGTGGCGCACCCTGCTAGTCATGAAGACGGTGCATTTCGTTCCGAGCTCGACGGGCGATTCGGCGCTGAGCGCGAGCTCGGAGAAGCGATGGAGGTTGGTGTGCAGCGAGTGGGCAGCGCCTCCGATGAATGCGCCGCAACCCGAAGAGCAGGCCTCGTTGAGGACCGCATCGGTGATCACTCCGTCCTTGACCCAGATGGCCTTCATGTCCTGTCCGCCGATGTCGAGCACGAAGCTGACGTCCTTGTCGAAGGCGAGCGCGGCGCGCAGATGCGCCGTGGTCTCGACGACTCCCCCATCAACACCGAAGGCGGCCTTGATCATGTCCTCGCCGTAGCCGGTCACGCATGAGTACCTGATGCGAATCAGCGGATCCTTGCGCCCTGGAAGCCGTGGAAGCGACTTATGCATATCGTCGAGCATCTCCACGATCGTTTTGAGCGTGTCGCCGCCAACGGGCTCGTAGGCTGAATAGACCAACTCGCCTGCATCGGTTACGAGCGCCAGCTTGACCGTGGTGGATCCGGCATCGATGCCAAGGTAGGCATCGCCCTCGTAATCATAGAACGACCTCTTCGGCATCACGTGCTTCGCGTGGCGCTCGGCGAACCGATCGAGCTCCTCGGCGCTGGCGAACAGCGGCTCGAGGCGCTCGAGATCGTCGTCGGGATCCTTGCAGTGCCTGATGCGCTCCTCGAGAGCAACGAGGGAAACCTCAGGCGCGCCCTCGGAGCCTGCGAACAACGCAGCGCCCATAACCGTGTAAAGGTGCGCATCGGCTGGCTTGACGCAGTTGTTGCGCAGCACCTTGCGGAAGCGCCTGGCGAGATCGGGGATGTGCTCGAATGGTCCTCCGAGCAGGACGACCTTGCCTGATATCGGCCTTCCGCATGCCAACCCGCCAAGCACCTGCCGCACGACCGCCTCCAGCGTGCTCGCGGCGATGTCGGCCTTCTTCGCGCCGGTGTTTAGAAGCGAGCGCACGTCGGTCTGTGCGAAGACGGCGCATCTCGAGGCTATCGGATAGATGGTCTTGGCGCCCATGGCGCAGTTGCTGATCGCATCGGTACGCATGCCGAGCATATACGAGATGGAGTCGATGAATCCGCCGGTGCCGCCCGCGCATGAGGCGTTCATGCGCTGCTCCATGCCACCGGTGAGATAGATGACCTTGGCGTCCTCGCCGCCGATCTCCACCGCGGCGTCGGCATCGGGAACGAACCGCTGGACGGCGCGCGTCGTCGCCATGACCTCCTGGAAGAAGGGCAGCCCAAGCATCTCGGCAACTCCGATGCCCGCCGAGCCGGTGATCGCCAGCGAGCCCACTATGTCGCCGTAACGCCAGTTCATCTCGTGGATGCAATCGATCAGCGTCTCGCGGATGTTCGACCTATGCTTGCGGTAGAGGGAGTGGAGAAGCTCATCATCTTCGCCGAGCACGGCGATCTTGATGGTCTTCGAACCGATGTCTATTCCTATGCGAAACGGCATTCCCCAGCTCACCCGCTATGTGTGTGCAGGGATGTAGACCGCGAGGTTGTAGTAGGTTCCCAAAGCGATCGCGGCAATGGCGAAGACTATGCAGACGATTGCCCAGATGCGCTCGTTCTTGAGGTATTTCTCGATTCCGCGCTTCTCGACCTTGCTCAGATATGCACGAGGTTCGCAGGTGAAGCCCAGGAAGATGGATGATGCGATTGTTGCGATGAGCGCGATGGCGGCGAGCGAGATGCTCAGGCCGCTCGGAGTGATGACCGCGGCGCGGATGCACGAGTCGACGAAGACCCATATCGGATAGTAGAGCAGCGCAACCCAGAATCCATGCAGAGGCCCCCAGAGCGCAGGGCAGACAATTGCGCCGATGTTGAACCTGGGCAGCCTCTCGATCTCATCGGCGTGCTCCTCGTATGCCCGCGCGAGCTCCTCCTTATCGCGGAAGTTGATCGGCTTGGGCCCCGATGCGCCATCCGCAACGGCCTCGCCCTCGTCGGCGCCGCCCTCATCGGCCTCGCCGAACGTCAACCTGAGGACGTAGTCATCCATGACATAGCCGTTTCCGATGTCGGCACACTGCTCGCGCTCGACCTCGAATCCCATGCGGTCGTAGAAGGCCAACGAACCGGAGTTGTACTTGTTGCAGGTCAACCAAACCGAAGAAAGCCCCTTCTCCCTGCAGTAGTCCTCGATGTCACGCATCATAACGGCGCCTATGCCCTTGCCGCGGCAATCCTTGCGCACGTAGAGCTTGCTGAGGAATGCGTCGTCTCGCGCCGGCTCGATGCCGAAGAACGCAACGTAATCATCGCCATCGCGATACATGAAGTAGTCGTACCCCTCCTCCTCGATAGCCTGCTTCAGCGCCTGCGGAGAGAGGAAGAGATCGACCATGTAGTCGATCTGCTCCTTGGTGATGATCGTGATGTAGTGCTCGTGATAGATCTCATCGGCTAGCTTGGAGAGGATCTCGATGTCCGAATCCTCGAAGACCTTTATCTGCTGCAACTCCATAGGCTCCCCCAGCCGACGTCGTGTGGCGATCGCAAACCTGCTACGCAATTATATCAATGCCGATGCCTCGCGCCTTTGGATATGGAGTATATGGGGATACGGCGAAAGGGCAATGGCTTGCAGTGCGCTTGATGTAAAATGAAACGCAGAGTTTCGGGCTACTGGAGGCAAGGCGGATAACACCTGATATGGCTAGCAACGGCATGTACAGAAGGGGCAATCCAAGCTCCTACGAGTACGACACCCCGCAGATGACGCCGGAGGAGATCAACGAGGCCTATAGGCAGAGGAAGTCGAGTTTGGCCGCAAATGACGAGATGGCTTCGAGGCGCAGCGCGGGAACGCGCCAGTCGAGTGGCAACAGGACCCTCGTCAAGTGCGAAAGGCAAGGCTCATACGGGGATAACAGATATGGACAGGGCTCTCCAGGGGCCAATCGCAGCGCGAGAACGGGACAGCAGCAGCTGCAGTATCCACGCAACCGCGCACAAGGCCAGCAGTCTGGCTCCCATCAGGCACGCAGCGGCGCCCGCACCCAGCATCGCTCTGCATCGCAAGGCTATGGGCGCGACAACAGGGGCTATGCTCGCGTCAATCCTGCAGGAACCGGCAGAACCCCCGCCAAAAGGGGATTTCCCATCTCCAAGCGCGCTCTGATAGCAGCTGGCGTCTTCATCGCGATCTTCGCATTCATCCTGATCTCCGTGACCGCAGGAATGGGATGGGTCGTCCCGTTCGATGAGGCTATCGGCGGCGCGGTGCGCTCCCTTCGCGTCGGGTTCCTCAACCCGATCATGCGAGCGATATCGTTCCTCGGCTCAACCAAGGTCTCGATAGTCTTCATCGCGCTCTTCTGCGTCTTCTTGTTCCTCAAGCGGGAAAGAAGCGGCCTGATCTTCTTTGTGATCGCTATCGGAGTGGGCTTGGGAGCCGCATGGGGATGCAAGTACCTTGTGGGCAGGGCAAGGCCGACTGGAATCCTCCTCGACGGCGATCTCGTAGAAACCGATCCATGCTTCCCATCGGGCCATTCGGTCACAGCGCTGCTGCTTTGGGGCCTGATCGCAGTGATCCTCTACGTCTACTATACGAACCGCGGCGAGGGAGGGGCCATCAAGGCCCTCTCCAAGGGATTCGCCATCATCTGGCCGTTGCTCATGGGACTCTCGAGGCTCTACATGGGCGAGCACTTCGCCACCGATGTCTTCGGAGGATGGGCGTTTGCGGCATTCGTATTGGTCTTGGCTGCGAGCTTCTACCTGAACAGGTTCCTGCTAGACGATGATGCCCGCGAGCGCGCGAACCCGAGGTACAGGCAGAGGTCGATGGATCGCATCGACTACGGCAGGTAGATCGCTCGAGGATCGAACGTGCGCATTTGCGCTAGATGGCCTCGGCGATGATGTCGAGCAGCTGTCGCGCAATCTCGCGCTTCGACACGATGCCGGAATCCTCGACCGAATCCTCGCGCACGAAGAAGACCCTGTTCTTCTCTGTTCCGAATCCGAGCTCCGGACTCGAGACGTCGTTGGCGACTATCAGGTCGGCGTTCTTCTTGGCGAGCTTCTCCTTCGCGTTGTCGATAAGGTCGACAGTCTCGGCCGCATAGCCTACGACGAAGCGGCTCCCCTTGTTCGCTGCCAGCGTGCGCAGGATGTCCGGATTTTCGACCAGCTCGATAGTCAGGCCGAGCTCGCCGGTACTGGAATCAGCGCGCAGGTCGCGTTTCTTGATCTTGGTGTCGGCCACGGTGGCGGGGCGGAAATCCGCGACCGCAGCGCTGAATATCGCGACATCGCAGCCTTCAAACGCGACCTTGGAGGCCTCGAACATCTCGAGGGCGGTCGTGACGTGCTTGACGTCGACCCCCAGAGGGTCCTTCAGCGAATTCGGACCGATGACGAGCGTGACGTTCGCTCCGCGGCGCGCTGCCTCCTGAGCCAGCAGCACGCCGGTCAGGCCACTCGACTTGTTGCCGATGAAACGGACGGGATCGATCGGCTCGTAGGTCGGGCCACTCGTGATCAGCATCGACTTGCCGGCAAGCGATCTCCTGCTGCGCAACTCGTCGAGGGTGGCGGCAACGATTTCGTCTACGTCGGCGAGCTTGCCCTCTCCCTCGTCTCCGCATGCAAGGTAGCCTTCGGTCGGGTTGACGATCCTCGCGCCCTTGGCCTCGAGCTCGGCAACCGACTTCTGGACCTCCTCGTTTCGCCACATGTTGACGTTCATCGCAGGCGCGATGACGAGCTGGGCCGTCGTGGCAAGCGCAGTGGTGGTGAGCAGGTCGTCGGCGATTCCCTTGGCTAGCTTGTCGACGACATTGGCCGTGGCCGGCGCGATGAGAAAGACGTCGGCGAGCTTGGCCAACGAGATGTGGTGGATCGGGTCGGAGGGGTCATCGAAGAGCCCCACGCCGACGGGCTCGCGCGTCAGCGCGCGGAACGTTGCCGGACCGACGAACTCCGTGGCGTGCTCGGTCATTACTACCTGGACCTTTGCACCAGCCTTCTGCAGCGCGCGCACGATCTCGCACGATTTGTATGCAGCTATGCAACCGGTTACTCCGACGAGAACCGTCTTGCCCTCGAAATCAGACATCTTGATCCTCTAATCCCTTGACGACTAGTATCCTCCCGCAATTCGGGCATTTGGCAATTGGTGGGCCGCTTCTCAACTCGGCGATCCTGGACTTCGCTATCTCGACGCGGCAGACCGAGCAGTGCGTATCCTCGAGGGTGGCGACCGCTATTCCAGCCTTGCCCTTGCGCGTCGATTCATACAGCTCGATCAGCTTCTCTGGCAGCGCCTGCATGATCTCGGCGCGGCGCGTGATGATTGCGGTCAGGCGGTCCTTCGCCTCGCCCTCGACCTTCGCTATAGCCTGCTCCACCTCGGCCTTCTGGCCTTCGAACTTCTCGACCGCCTGGGCAACCTGATTCTCCACGACGGTGATCTTGTCCAGCCTCTCGAGCGCGTTCGCACTGTCGAACTCGACCTTGTTGCGCCTCTTCGCAACCCCTTCGAGATCGCGCTTGAGATTCTCGACCATCCTGAAGTCCGACGTGCTCTTCAGCCGCTCCTCGAGGCCCTTGGCCTTCTCGATGAGCTTATCCTCCTCCTCGGAGAGCCTCATCATGTCGAGCTCGCAGTCATCACGCATGCGCGAAACCTGCTGGGACTTCGCAAAGACCTCGTCGAGCTTGGCCGTGATAGCAGCCAGCGTCTGCCTTTGAGGAAGCTCTTGGAGCTTCTTGCGCAGGCGAATCGCCTCGAGGTCGATCTGCTGAAGCTCTACGATCAATCTTGCCTGTGACATCACATCACCATCCTTGGTTGCCACCAGAGCCCTTCGCCCGGGAGCATACGAACAATTCTACAGAATCTCCGATCGCGTTCCAGCGCGGTGCGCAAAACGTCCAAGATGGGCAGCTCGGAAACGTCGTGGCCCAGCTCTATCAGCGCTGTCCCGCTGCCGACGATGTCGAGCGCCTTGTGGTATGAGGCCTCTCCGACCACAGCGCAATCGCAGCTCGAAGCCATGATCTCGGATGCCAAGTCGGAGGCGCTGCCGCCGACTATCGCGAGCGTGCCGATGGTACGGCTTGGTTCCCCCCACACCTTCGCTACCCTGCCGAACGCGCTTTCGCAGCGCTTTGAGAGACCGAGAAGGGTGAGGTTGCCCGCAGGATCCAGCTCGGCCTTCGATCCGAATTCCGCATCGTCGGTGCCGCCATCGAGCGGTCCGATCCGCGTTGCGCCTAGCAGCGATGCAAGGTTCTCCTGCGCAGCGATCGAACGGTCGAGGTTGGTGTGCATAGCGATCAGGGTGATGCCGTTGGAGATCGCGGAGACTATCGCTGCGCTCGATAGGCCGCTGCTCGGCTCGTCGACGATCGAATCGGGTGCGGAGATGAACACCGGATGGTGCGTGACCAGCACGTTGCATCCGAGCTTCGCGGCAGCTTCGATGGTCTCGGGGCTCGCATCGAGGGCGAGCGCGATGCCGGTGACCTCGCTCTCGGGGAATCCGACCGAGATTCCCGGATTGTCCCACTCGCACGCATCCTGTGCGGGGAATTCTGCGAACAGATAGGTCTCCAACTCCCTTGCCGTTGCCATATCTTAACCTCCAAACATTGCCGTCTAGCGGCTCAACTAGCTTTCAGCGACCTCGTGCAGAGCCTGCGCGAAGCGGTCGATCTCGGTGAATCCGATGCCCTTTCCGAGCGTGATCCTGATGAATCCCGAAGCCCTATCGGGCGAGATGCCGATCGAAGCGAGCGCGTGGCTGGTCTGCCCCGAGCCGGATGTGCAGGCCGAGCCACCCGAGATCGCGAATCCCTTGGCATCGAATATCCTCACGAGATCCTCCGACTCCATCCCATCGACGAGCAGAGGCGCGAACGACGCGAGGTTGCGTTCGCGATTGCCGCGCTCGATGGGCAACGCGCTCTCGACGCGCTGCATCCCCGCAACGGCATCGAGCAGCCTGTCCCTGCAGGCCATGATCGCATCGAGGCGCTCGTAGAGACCTCGCGCGACATTGAGCTCGAGGGCCTTCGCGAAGCCGACTATGGATGCGGTGTCATACGTTCCGCTGCGCCTTCCCTTCTCCTGACCGCCGCCGTGGATCAACGGCTCGAATGGCACCTGCTTCGAGAGGTAGAGCGCGCCTATCCCCTTTGGGCCGTAGACCTTGTGCGAGGCTATTGAAACGCTGTCGGCACCGCACTCCTCTAGCGAGAAATCCGTCTTGCCGATAGCTCCGACCGCATCGGTATGCAGCCACGATCCATGCGCGTGAACCACCTCGGCGATGCTGGATATCGGCTGTATCGTGCCGATCTCGTTGTTGGCGGCCATCACGCTGACGAGAACCGTGTCGGGGCGCATCAACGCCTCGACATCCTCGGGATGGACGACTCCGTCCGCGCGCGGGCCAACATGCGAGATCTCGAAGCCCATTGAGCGCATGCGAGCCACGGCGTTGAGGACCGCATGATGCTCGAAGGCCGAGCAGATGATGTGCCCAGGGCCAGCCGACGACTTCATCTTGGCGCGCGCCGCGAGAGAGATGCCCGCAATCGCGGTGTTGTCAGACTCGGTGCCGCCGGAGGTGAAGGTGATGTCGAATGGGTCGCGGCATCCGAGGCTCGCGGCGATGCTCCGCCTGGCGGCGTTGACGGCATCTCTAGCCTCGCGCCCCTCCGAATAGAGCGCGCTCGCGTTGCCGAAGCGCTCGCGCATTAAGGGCAGCATCGCCTCGAGGGCAGCTTCGTCGAGCGGCGTGGTGGCCGCGTAGTCGAGGTAGATCCTCCCGTCGGCATTCACCTGTTGCGGATTCATGGGAGCGCCTATATCGCCGATGCAGCGGACTTGCGTATCGCCTCCATGGCGCCCACGCGGTCGGTCTTTCCGAATATGGCGTTGCCAGCGACGAACATCGTCGCTCCGGCAGCAGCGGCGAGCTTGACGGTCTGTGCGTTGATTCCGCCATCGACCTCTATGACCGGGCTGATGCCGCGCGCCTTGCATTCGCTTGCGATATGCGCGATCTTCTCGGCGCATCCGGGAATGAACGACTGGCCTCCGAAGCCCGGATAGACGCTCATGACCATGATCACGTCGAGACGATCGAGATAATCGGTGGCCAACTCGACCGGCGTCTCCGGATTGATTGCGAGCCCGCACAGCACGCCGGCATCTCGAATCATCTCGAGTATCGGAGCGGGATCGTCGCAGGCTTCCCTGTGTATGGTGATGAGATCGGCACCGGCCATGATGTACCACGGCACCTGCTCTTCGGGGTTCGAGACCATCAGATGGACATCCAGCGGAACGTTGGTGATCCTCTTGAAGCCGGCCACGAATGGAACGCCGAGCGTCAGGTTGGAGACGAAATGGCCATCCATCACATCGAAGTGGATGAAATCGGCACCGTTTTCGGCAACGACCTGCACCTCTCTTTCGAGATTGAGAAAGTCTGCGGAAAGAATCGACGGTGCCATCAAGATCGCCATGCTCGTGCTCCTATTCGCTTGTCCATCGGCGCGCTGAAGAGACGCGCCGTGCGGAAAACCCCATAGGCTCCCATTCATATGATACCGCGATTATCTGGAATTTACCCTGGGAGTGCGCTACTCGCCCTTGGGCTCCTCACCATCGATGACCATTGCCGCGACAGCTTAGGCTCATCCGTCCTGAGCTTCAACGGCTTCGGCCTCCTCTTCGGCTGCCTTCTGGGCCTTCTCCTTGGAGCCGAGGGAGAACTTCTTCTCCTCGCCATGCATCAGCCTCTTGATGTTCTCGCGATGCGCATAGAGGATGAGGCCGGCCATAACGATCGAGACGATGATGAACGGGATGCGATCGGTGTAGAAGATCAGCGTTCCAGCAACGAACGCGAACGCGCCGGCGATCGAACCGGCAGAGACGCGCTTGGTGATCACGCAGAGCAGGATGAAGCAGACGAGGCAAAGCGCAGCGGTGAGCGGCATGCAAGGAAGCATGCCTCCGAATGCCGTGGCGATGCCCTTGCCGCCCTTCCATCCCAAGAACGGCGAGAAGAGATGCCCGAGGATGACCGCAGCGAGCGCCAGCGCTATCGAGACCTCGCGCACGACCTCGAACGACAGCTCCATCGCGAAGTCGCCGGAGCCTATGAGCATCTGCGCGAACACGCACATCAGCTGCGCGAACAGCACGCCGACCGAGCCCTTCGCGATATCGAGGATCATGACGGCGGCGCCAGGACCCGCACCCATGACGCGCGCGCTGTTGGTGGTGCCGATGTTGCCCGAACCGTGCTCGCGGATGTCGATGTGCGCGACCTTATGGCCGATTATGACACCCCAGGGGATCGCGCCGAGCAGGAATGCGCCTACGAGTCCGATGGCGATGATGACGATTGCCAAGATTGTATTCATCGTGAACATAGGCGGGGATCAGTCCTTCTTCCTGAACACGAAGCGAACCGGGGTGCCGACGAGGTCGAACCTCTCGCGCAGCCTGTTCTCGAGGAAGCGGGAGTAGCTATCGTCGATGAGCTCCGGGTGGTTCGCGAAGAACGTGAATGTGGGCGGGCAGGTGCGCGTTTGCGTGACGTAGTTCATCTTGAGGCGCTTCTTGCCCTCCGACGGCATGAATCCGAACTCCCTGATCTCGGCGAGGTAGTTGTTGAGCTTATTGGTGGCGATGCGCTGGGAATGGTTCTCGGCAACCTGGTCGATCATCGCCCAGATCCTCGAGACGCTCCTGCCGGTAAGCGCGGATATCGGCTGTACCGGGGCATAGCCGACGAACGTCAGCCTATCCCCCACCTTCTCCTGGATGCGAGCGCGCTGCTCGGGATCTTCGATGAGGTCCCACTTGTTGAGCAGGATGATGAGCGCGCAGCCGCGGTCCTTCGCGATCTCCGCCACCTTCTGGTCGAGGTCGGTCAAGCCGATGGAGCTGTCGATGAGCAGCAGCGCGACATTGGCGCGATCGATCGCGCGAAGGGCGCGCACATAGCCGTAGTACTCTACGCTCTCGTTGATGGCGCTCTTCTTCCGGATGCCCGCGGTGTCGACGAGGCGGTAGCTCTTGCCGTCATGCTCGACCATAGCATCGAGCGCATCGCGCGTGGTGCCGGCGACATCGGAGACGATCGAGCGCTGAATGCCGGTCATCTTGTTGAGCAGCGAGGACTTGCCCGCGTTGGGACGGCCGATGATCGCGACGCTGACGGCATCGGTCTCCTCGTCAGGCGGGAGGTCGGGAAGCTTCGCGACGATAGCGTCAAGAAGGTCGCCGGTGCCATGCCCATGTACCGACGAGACGGGCCATGGGTCGCCGAGGCCGAGCGAGACGAACTCCCAGATGGCGCTCTCATCCTCGGGATTGTCCATCTTGTTGACCACGAGGAACGTAGGGGTCTTGGAGCGCTTGAGGTAGCGCGCGACCTCCTGATCGTCGTGGGTTATCTGGGTGCGTCCGTCGACGAGGAAGACCACCACGTCCGCCTCCTCGGCGGCCATGAAGGCCTGGCTGCGGATCGAATCGATGAACCTGTCGTCATCGGACATCTCGATTCCGCCGGTATCGACGATGATGAACTCCTTGCCGTTCCAGTCGGCATGGTGATACGAGCGATCGCGTGTTACGCCTCGCTGTTCATGGACTATCGCCTCTTGCGTTTGCGCGATTCTGTTGACGAACGTCGATTTGCCGACGTTGGGGCGTCCAACAACCGCTACGACTGGCAGTGGCATCGAATAAACCTCTCATTCGATCTACGTGCTGATCAGCAGCTCGAACATGTCGTTCGCGAAATATGGTAGCACGCGAATGGGCATCGGGACGACACGCTCGATGTCGGCGGAAGCTATATCGTCGAGGGTGAGCCATTCGTCGTTGAACATCACGGCTGGGAGCGCTATAGAGCACGCTTCGGGCGCAAGGCCGAGCTCGGAGAGGTCGAGGCTTTGCAGCGCCTCGATCACGTCATTGCCCGTGAGCAACCCGTTGACATCGACGTTGCCGCCGAAGAAGCGGTTGTCAACTCCGATGACCGTGCATCGCCCCTCGAAGGGGCCATCTGCCAACATCTGGTCGAAGAAGCACTTGAACGCCTGCCCGGCGATGAAGACCCAATGCGTCCGCACCTGATCGAGCTTCCTCTCGTCAAGCCCGTCGACGAGCGCGTTCCAATCGTCGACGAAGCTGCGCAGCATCCCCAAACCATCGTAGAACTGCGAATAGCCGTCGTAGGCATCGGCGGAAGGCAGGTGCCCGACGATGTCGTCGGGGAAGGCGTTGACGTAGAACTCGTCCGCGAGCTGGATCTTGCAATACCCGTAGCGCTCGATTGACTCGCGCTGGAAGCCCTCGACCTGCTCGATGACGCGAATCGCCCGCTCAGGAAGCTCGTAAGAGGAGTCGAAGCGCTGCTGGAAGCCGGTATAGCCGACGGGAACGATGCCTATCGAGAGCACCTCTGGGCGATCGAGCACCCATTGGAGCGTCTCGCCGAGGACCTCGCCGTCGTTGATGCCCGGGCAGAGCACGATCTGCGCATGGAACTCGATTCCGGCTTCGACGAGCGCTTCGGCGACATCGAGGCCACGTTGATGGTTGGGGCCCATCAGCTCCTCACGCGCCCGTGCGTCGATCGCATGCAGGGAGACGTGCAGCGGCGAGAGCTCCATCGCGATGATGCGCTCGAGCTCTTCGTCAGAGACGTTGGTGAGCGTCACGAAATTGCCCTGCAAAAACGAAAGCCTGTAGTCATCATCGCGCAAGTAGAGCGAAGGGCGCATACCCTTTGGAAGCATGGACATGAAGCAGAAGATGCAGGTGTTGCAGCAGGTGCGCACGCCGTCGAAGACGTTGTCGGAGAAGGAGATTCCCCACGATTCATCGGCACTGCGCGTCAGGTGCATATCGAAGCGCCCGCTCTCGGAGTCTTCGAAGACCGCGTCAAGCTCGATGCCGTCTGAGAGCCAGTACCAGTCGAGGATGTCGTCGATCGGGATGCCGTCGACCGAGATGAGCATCATGCCAGGTCGGATTCCCTGCCTGTCCGCCGCGGAGCTTGGGCAGACCTCGCCTATCACCGCACCAGATTCGAACCTTGGCAGATGCGGGTAGGATGCGCTCGTCGATTCCTTGGCCGAGGGGTTGAATTCTGAGCGCATGGAGATCACTTTGACCCTTCGAGCTCAGCTATCACGGCATCGATGTGGGATTGCGGCGTCGAAGCTCCCGCAGTGACGCCGACAACCTCGCAGTCGACAAGCCAACTGGGGTCGATCTCGGCGGCCGACTCGATGTGATGGGTGCGCTCGCAAGCGCCCTCGCAGATCTCGCGCAGGCGGGTCGTGTTGCCGGAGTTCCTACCGCCGATGACGATCATCGCGTCGGCTTGCTCGGCCACTGAGAGCGCTGCCTCCTGCCTGAAGCGCGTTGCGGAGCAAATCGTGTTCTCTACCGCAACATCGTCAAACGAGGCCTTCAGCGCCGCCACAACGCGTGTGAGCCTATCTTGCGACTGCGTTGTCTGCACAACCAGCCCGATGCGCTCGTTGGAATCGAACTCGGGCAGCTCCTCAGGCTCTTGGATGACGACGGCCCTCTCCCCCGCGTAGGAACGGATGGCTTCAACCTCGGGATGGCCGGCTTCGCCAAGGATGACCATGAAGCGCCCTTCGGCGGCCAGGCGGGAGGCGGCCATCTGCGCCTTAGCGACGTGCGGGCACGTTGCATCGAAGACGATGATTCCGCGAGCCCTAGCGCCGTCGGCGACGCCAGCGATTGCGCCGTGGGACCTGATGACGAGGATCCCGGAATCGAGCTCGTCGGCCGAATCCACGACGCGCGCGCCAGCCTCCTCGAGCTCTCGAACGACTATCGGATTGTGGATGAGCGAGCCGAGCGTGCATACCCGAAGCCCCGTGCGCCCGCTCTCGGCGAAGGCATCGTCGACCATCGAGAGAGCGCGCTGTACGCCATAGCATGCACCTGAAGGAATCGCCCTCTCAACTCGCATCTAAAGCGCTCCTTCGCCCGAATCCCCAGTCTGCTCGTCTGGCTGCTCCTGCGAAGCCCTCTCCGCAGCGCGCTGCGCCTTGATCGCCTCGTACTCCTCGACGGTCGGCGGAGGAAGGATCTCGGGCTCCTCGCCGGCCTCGAGCGCCCAGGCCCTGCGCATGACCTCGTCGGTCACCGCCTCGAAGATGTCGCGCTTGCCGAGATGCTCGTAGTCGCGCCAATAGACCGGCTCGCCGAAGCGCAGCGTGATCTTCGGGAAATGCATGCGCTTCGACCCGTCTGGGCTGATGTCGATGGCGCCTTGGATGCCTACGGGGACGATCTTGACATCGGCCATCTTGGCGATCAGCGCGACGCCTCCATAGGACTCGACCTTCTCCTTGTCGCGCTCCTTGACACGGGTTCCCTCGGGGAAGATGCCGATATGCTCCCCATTGCGCAGGTTCCTGACCGAGCGCTTGATGACGCTCCTGTCGCCCTGCTTCTTGTAGACGGGGTAGATGCCGATGTATGCAAGGAAGCGCCCGATGACCTTGTGGGTGAAGAGCGACTCCTTGCCGATGAAGCGTATGCGAGTGGGATGCAGACCCCTGATGACCAGGCACGGGTCGACATAGGAGCTGTGGTTGCCCGCGACGATGCAGGCCTCCCCCTTCGGCATGTTCTTGACGATCTCGGTGTTGATGAACTTCACGCGATATAGGATGCGCAGCGAGCCGCCACCGAGGTGCAGCGCGAGCCAGTAGATGATCTTCTGGCCGAGCGTGATGTCGGCAAGCTTCTGGTCGAAGTAGTAATCCAGGCTCTTCCTCATACGGCTATCCCCCAGCTGGACAAAGCGGCGCGGCAGGCGCTACATGCGCTCCTGCGCGAGCTCGATGATCCTCTCGACGACCTCCTCGAAGGTCATGTCGGTGCTGTCGACGAGGATGGCGTCCTCAGCTTGGGAAAGCGGAGAGTTGGCGCGGGAGGAATCGTACTTGTCGCGATACTTCATGAGCTCGAGCGTGGCTTGCTCGTCGGTGTCGCCAACGCCGCGCTCCGCGTTCTGGAGGACGCGCCTGTGAGCTCGGGCCTCGGCGGAAGCGGTGAGGAATACCTTGAGCTCCGCGTTCGGGAATACCACGGTTCCGATGTCGCGACCCTCGATGATGGTATCGCTCGCGGCTCCGATGACGCGCTGCTGCGCGACGAGCGCGGTGCGGATGTCGCTGCACGCGGATACGACGGAGACGGTGGAATCGACCTCCTTGGTCCTGATCTGCCTCGTGACATCCTGCCCACCGATCTCGACCTTGATGGGCTGGCCGAACTCGTCGTACT
Source organism: bacterium (assembly GCA_024698685.1). Lineage (GTDB taxonomy): Bacteria > Actinomycetota > Coriobacteriia > Coriobacteriales > CADBOM01 > RGIG5709. The sequence goes on along the minus strand of JAILQZ010000043.1, from coordinate 11,414 downwards.
CGAAGGCGATAGGCTCATCGTTGGCAACCTTGACGAGCGCCTCGCGCACATCCTGGGGAGCCTCGGGCGCATCTAGGTCGGCGATGCTCGCCAGATCGAAGCCCATCTGCAGGCCGCGATAGGTGACGGCGCGATACATTGCACCGGTGTCGAGGCATGCGAAGCCGAGACGCTTGGCGAGTTCCTTTGCAACTGTCGATTTACCGGAGCCGGAGGGTCCGTCGATTGCGATGATCATCTGCGAGATCTCCCTTCGAAAGTCATTGGGCATCTATGAATTCTACTACTTGACCGAGGCGCGCAGAGCGTCGACCTCGTCACTTGTCAGCTCGCGATACTCCCCTGGCGCCAAGCCGTCGAGACCGATAGGCCCGAACTGGCTCCTGTGCAGCTTCAAAACCGGGTGGCCGACCGCAGAGAGCATCCTCTTGACCTGCCTCTTGCGACCCTCCGTGAGGATGCAGGTGATCGCGGTCGTCGTCGATTGCGTTGCACCCTCCACATATCCGTTGCGGTAGGCATCGATCGTCACCTTTGCCGGCAGCGTCATGCCATCGTCCAGTTCGATGCCGCCCTCGAGCAGCCTGCGGTCGGCATCGGTGAAGCGCCCGTCGACGATGGCCTCATACCTCTTTTCCACCTTGTGGCGCGGGCTGAGCAGCAGATGCCCCAGCTCGCCGTCGGTCATGAAGAGGAGCACCCCCGTTGTGTCCATGTCCAGACGCCCGACCGGGAAGAGCCCGGGGTGTTCGCTGGTTGGGACGAGCTGAGCGACGGTGAGCCGCGCGTGCGGGTCGCTCATGGTGGAGACATAGCCTTCGGGCTTGTTCAGCAGGATGTAGACGCCGGGATTTCCGTAGCGAATGACCTGCCCATCGACCTCGACGACATCGACATTGGGATCGACCTTCGATCCCAGCTCGGTAACGACCTCGCCATTGACCCTTACGCGCCCGGCCGTCATGAGGTTCTCGGAGCCGCGCCTGGACGCGACGCCGGCCCTGGCGAGGAACTTCTGCAGGCGCATCGGATAGATGGCCTCGGATTTGGAGGCTTGCCTGGAATCGCTGCCCGCGTCGAAAGCCACTTCGCTATCCTTCGATATCGGAGATCAGCTCGATGCGATCGTCGATGTCGAGCTGCTCGAGATAAGCCTCGGCCTGCTCGTCGTCGATCTCCTCGTCATCGGCCACCTCGGAGCCCTCGACATCCCTGTCATCGAGGATGTCGGAGATCTTTCGTGCCGAGAGGCGCTCCCTGATGAGCTCGCGCGTCTCCTCGTTGGGAGCGAAGTCCTCGAGCATCGGGAGCTGCGTGAGCGATTTGAGCCCGAACTTCTCGAGGAAGGTCTTGGTGGTGGCGTAGAGGATCGGCTGGCCGGGAGCGCTATCCCTTCCCGCCTCCCTCACGAGGCCCTTCTCGACGAGCGACGCGATGACGCCATCGGAGTTGACTCCGCGAATCGAGGAGACCATCGCACGCGTTGCAGGCTGGTTGTAGGCGATTACCGCAAGCGCCTCGAGGGCCGCCTGCGAGAGCTTCTGGGTATCCCACGAGAGGACGTACTTCTCGACGATGTCGTGATAGGCGGGGTGCGTGTAGAGCCTCCAGCCGCCAGCGACCTCCCGCAGCTGGATGCCGCGCTCGTCTCGCTCGTACTCGTCGGCCAGGGCGCAGAGGTGCTCGTCGACCTCGCTGAGCGAGATATCGAGGATATCGGAGATCTTCGACGGAACTACCGGATCGGTGCTCACGAAGAGCAGCGCCTCGATAGCCGACCTGATTTCCTTGACGTTGCCATCAGACATCTTCTTCCTCCGGAATCTCCTCGGTCTTCATTGCGAACTTCTCCCACTCGCTGGGGTCGATGTAATCGATTTGGATCTGCGAGCTCGACTCCTCCTGGACGAGATCGATCATCCCGCGCTTGTACATCTCGAGAATCGCGAGGAACGACGCGACCACCGCGGGAAGATCCTTGGGATTGTCGAGCAACTCGCCGAACGTGGCCCTCTTCTCCCTGCGGATCCTGTTCTCGAAGGCCTTTATGTAGATCTCGATGGCCACGGGCTTTGCGGTGATGTGCTCGGCATCGAGCAGGAAGGTCTCGCGCTTGGCCATCAGGGACGCGCAGATTACGGCGATGCCGAAAAGCGTGACGTTCTCGAGGTAGTCGGGCAGAATCCTCAGGAACTCCGGGTCGGGACCGGCGGTCCTTGGATGCATCATCGACTCGTTCTGCATCCTAGAGCCCAGCATCGTGGCAACGCGCTTGTACTTGTAGTAGTTGATGATGCGCTCGGCCAAGATGTTGGTGGTCTGCTCGACGGTCAGGTTGGCGAACTCGTCGTCGAGCTCGTCATCGATGATCTCGTCGGCGGGCAGCAGCGCCTTGGCCTTGAGCGAGAGCAGCGTGGAGGCGATGATGAGGAACTCGCTCGCCACGTCCATGTCGAGCTCCTCCATCTTGTCGAGGTGCTCCATGTACTGGTCGGCGACCTCGGAGATGGAGATCGAGCCGATGGCGACCTTCTGGCTCGTCACGAGCGACAGAAGCAACTCGAATGGCCCCTCGAAGGATTCTATCTTGATGCGATGCGCCAAGCTCAGCCCCTAGTCGATGTGAATGGCCTTGCGTACCTTTGCGATGGTCTCCTGCGCGCGCGGCCTTGCCTTGCGAGCGCCCTCTTCGAGGATCCTCTCGGCATAGCCCTCTATCTGCTCGACCTCACGGCGCCTCTTCGAGAACTCCTCGAAGTAGGCTACGAGCTCCTCGGCGACGGCACGCTTATGGGCGACGCATCCGCATGCTGCGCATCTGCAGTCCTCTTCCCACTTGGCGAGCTCGTCATCCTTGCCGATCAGCTTGTGGATCTGGTGGAGCGGGCAGATGTTCGGATCGCCCGGATCGGTCTTGCGCTGACGGGCAGGATCGGTCATGCAGCTCATGATCTTCTTGCGCATGACATCGGGCTCATCGCTGATGAAGATGGCGTTGCCATAGCTCTTCGACATCTTGCGGCCGTCGAGGCCGGGAACGCGTGCGCCGGTTTTGGAGATGATGGCCTCGGGCTCGACGACGACCTGCTCGATGATCTCCTCACCAGAGCCATCGGTGGCCATCTCGTGCTTGCCGTAGGTGTAGTTGAAGCGCCTCGCAACCTCGCGCGCAAGCTCGAGATGGGGCAGCTGATCCTCGCCGACGGGCACGTGATCTGCGCCGAGGACGATGATGTCGCAGGACATCAGCAGCGGATAGAGGAAGAAGCCCACGTTGCCGAGATCCTTGTCGGCGAGGTTCTCCTTCTGCTCCTTGTAGGTTGGGACCCTCTCGAGCCAAGACATCGGCGTGACCATCGAGAAGTAGAGGTTGAGCTCCGCGACCTCGGGAACGTCGGACTGGCGGTAGATAGCGCACTTCTCGGGATCGAGCCCCGCGGCGACCCAATCGAGCACCATCTCGCGCGTGTATTCGGAGATATGGGTGGAATCGGACCACTCGCTGGTGAGCGCATGCCAATCCGCGATGAAGAAGTAGCAGTCGTACTCCTTCTGGAGCTCGAGCATGTTCTGGAGATTGCCGAACCAATGTCCGATGTGAAGCTTTCCCGTAGGACGATATCCAGTCAAGATGATCTGCTGGGCCATAAATCAGATTCCGCCTCTCGTTCCCTTATTGCACTAACCGTTCAATTTTATCGCAAGTCGGCACGCAGATGGCCTTATTGGAGCCAAAAGAGCCGCTATCGCCCAATTTTTCCTTGTGACCAGCTAGTAGAGGAAGAGCAGGTTGGCCAGCCATCCCGCAGTATGCTGCAGATACCAGCTGATCGGATCGAACTGGAGGACCATCGGAACGATGATGAGCAGCACCATGAGTATCGGCAGCGAGTACGCCTGGATCGAGTAGTACCTCTGCATCGCCTTGTCGGAGAGGAAGATGGCGATGATGCTCGAGCCGTCGAGCGGCGGAATCGGAATCAGGTTGAAGAACATCAGATAGAGGTTGATCAGCGAGAAGTAGAAGGCTATCGAATAGACCCACGAGAGAACCTGCGCATTGCCCGAGGTGACGAAGAGGGTGACGATGAAGCCGACAAGCGCACCGAAAAGCGCCATAGCAAGGTTGGCGAGAGGGCCGGCCAGGCCCGTGATGAGCTCGCCGCGGCGGATGTTCTTGAAATAGCGGGGATTGTAGGGAACTGGCTTGGCGTAGCCGAAGACCGGCATGCCGGTGAGCGCGAGCATCAGCGGGAGGATCACCGTTCCGAACGGGTCGATGTGCTTGATGGGGTTGATCGTGAGCCTGCCTGCATTGCGGGCGGTGGGGTCGCCGAGCTTGCTGGCCGCGAATCCATGCGCGAACTCGTGCAGGACGATCGCAGGTATGAAGCAGAGGATGCTAATCAGCGTCCATATCGAGATGTTTCCCAGCATGTTCCTAAAGATCTCCCTTTTCGATGCCGTGCTCCGCGTCGAACGCCGCAAGCTTGGCCTCTATCGCCTCGTTGGTCTCAAGCCACTGCTCCTCAAGCATCCCGAGCTCGCGCTCGATCTCGTTGTACTCGAACATGACCTCCATCGAGCGCTGCTTGTCGTCGTAGAGCGCCTCATCCCCCATTATCGCAGTTAGCTCGTCCTTTCGGCGCGAGAGCTCCTCGAGCCTGGCATCGATCTTGGCGATGAGCTTGCCTTCATCCCTGATCAGGGCATTGCGCTTGTTGCGCAGTTGGGCCTCCAGCCTGCGCTGCTCCTTAGACCTGTAGCCCGAGCTGGAGGACTGGAACGGCTTTTGCGCCTCCTGCGGAGCGGGCGCATTGGCGCCCTTCTTCGGAGTTGCAGCCACCTCCTCGATGAATTCGGTCTTCTCGAGATAGTAGTCGTAATCTCCATCGTAGATGGTCAGCTCGCCGTCTACGACCTCGACGATCTTGTTCGCGACGTTCTTGATGAGATGTCGGTCGTGGGTGATGAGGACCATCGTCCCCTCGTACTCGCGCAGAGCCTGGGCCAGCACCTCGACGCTGTTGATGTCGAGGTAGTTGCTCGGCTCGTCGAGGCACAGCAGCGACGTGGGAGAGACGAGCATCTTGGCCAAGGCAAGGCGGCACTTCTCGCCGCCCGAGAGGACGGAGACGCGCTTGTCGACATCGTCGCCTGAGAAGAGAAAGGCTCCGAGCAGCGAACGAACCTCCGAGATCTTCCAACCGCTTGCCGCGTTGTCGATCTCTTGGAAGAGGGTGTTCGTCAATGTGAGCCCCTCGAGCTGATGTTGAGAGAAGTACGATATCTCGACCCCCTGGCCCACCTTGCGCTCGCCTGCATCGATACCCTCGACTCCGGCAATCATCTTCATCAACGTGGACTTGCCGGCGCCGTTGGGGCCCACCAGCGCGATCTTGTCGCCGCGGTATACGTCGAAGTCGAGTGACTTGTACACGACGTTGTCGCCATAGGCCTTGCGGACCCCCTGGAAGCTCATCGCGACCTTGGCGCAGCGCGGCGGCTGCGGGAACTTGAAGTGCATCCGCTTGACCTGCGTAGGGACTACGATACGCTGCATCTTCTCGAGCTTGCGCACGCGATCCTGAACCTGCTTGGCCTTCGTCGCCTTGTAGCGAAACTTCTCGATGAACGCCTCCATGCGCGCGATCTCGGCATTCTGAGCCTCGGCGGCTGCGATGAGCTGCTCGATGCGCTGTGCGCGCTGGCGCTCATAGTCGGTGTAGCCGCCCTTGTAGGTGAAAAAGCCATCGATCCCGATCTCGAGGATCTGGCTGACCAGCGAGTCCATGAAGACGCGGTCGTGGCTGACTATGATGACGGCGCCCTTGTAGGAGCGCAGGTAGCTCTCGAGCCACCTGACCGACTCGAGGTCGAGGTGGTTGGTGGGCTCGTCGAGGAGCAGCAGATCGCACTGGCGCATGAGCAGTCGAGCGAGCGCCACTCGCATCTGCCAGCCTCCGGAGAACTCGTTGCAGGGCTTGGAGAGGTCGGCCTCCTTGAAGCCGAGACCGAAGAGTATCGAGCGCGCGAGCGGCTCGATCCTATAGCCGTCCGCCGCCTCGAACGCAGTGCTGACGCGCGAGTACTCCATGAGCAGCGTCTCGCGCTCGCCATCGTCGTCGCAGTTGGCGATGGCTTCCTCGAGCTTGCCGATACGAGCCTGCATCGCGATGACCTCGCTGGCACCCGTGAGCACCTCGTCGAGGAGCTTGCGCTCCCCCATCTCGATCGATTCCTGTTCGAGGTAGCCCACGCGCCTGCCGCGGCTTAGGACCACGCTGCCGGAGTCGGCGCTCTCCATGCCGGAGATGATCCGCAGCATGGTCGTTTTTCCAGCGCCGTTGCGCCCGACCAGCGCGAAGCGCTGTCCCTCCTCCACTGCGAAGGTGACGTTGGAGAAGAGCTCGTTGCTGCCGTAGGCCTTCGATATGCTCGACACCTGGAGGATCATGCGATGTCCGTTTTCCAATCCACATTGAAACGGACCATCAAGGAACGTCTTGGTGGTCCGTGGTTTTCATGGTGGGCGATACTGGTTTCGAACCGGTGACCTCTGCCGTGTGAAGGCAGCGCTCTCCCGCTGAGCTAATCGCCCCGATGGATGCGCAGCGCATGCGCCCCTCATCGGATGACATTCTAGCATCTAATGAAGTCTTTTCAATCGCCCAATATGGTGTTCGGGATGCGACGGGGGAAAACCGCTGGGCTTGCGCTATCATTAGGCGCGAGGCTTTCGACAAGTTAGGCAGATGAATTGAACGATCTGGAGCAAAAGAACGCGATGGAGGAGCTCGAAGGTGCCGCTGAGGCCGAGCAGAGCGAAGAACTCGAACTCGTGCCTCCCTCTGGGCCATCGGATGACGAGTTGGAGATCGTCGCCGACGAAGATTCCCTTGCTATCGTTCCCAAGGAGCCCGTTGACGTTGCGCCGGTAGACGCGCCCGCCGCAATAGTCGCCGCCGAGAGGCCTGGCGAGCTTGCGGCGTTCGAAGACGATGACGAGCCCGAGGAGGATTTTCCCTACCGCAAGAGAACCGACGCGCGCTGCACCTTCCTGCTGGGGCTCTGGTCGATCATCCTATGCTGCACGATAGTGGGCAGTCCCTTCGCGGTGGTCCTCTCTCTGGCTGGCAAGCGCCTGAAGAAGTACTCCGACGAGGATTACAGCCTCACCAGGAACGGACGCGTGGGCTCCAAGCTCTGCAGCATCGGAGTCGCCCTCGGCGCGATCATCTTCATCCTGGCCGTCGGCGCTTGCGCTTTCGTCTGGTTCAAGCTGATGTTCTAGCTCATCTCTCCCCTGAATCCCATAGCGCCCCAAGAGCGCCTTATTTCCACGTCCTCCTGTAAAGCATTGCGCGGGAATGCGCGCAATTGCTTTCCAACTGCGAAAAGGAGCAGGTGCGGATGCTATACTTTTCCCAAATGTTCAGTTCTGGAAGAAACTGATCGAAATAGCTGCCAACCGTTTCAAAGCGATAGCCATATCGGAAAGGAGAGGAATCATGTCATACACCATGGAGCAGGTCTGCCCAGTTCTCTTCGGCGCGGGGGCGATTGAGGAGATAGGCCAGAAGATCGCCGATTTCGGCGCTAAGAAGGTAATGATGGTCTGCGATCCGGGCGTCAAGGCCTGCGGAATCGGACCGAGGATCGAAAAGCTTATCAAGGATGCCGGGTTCGAGCTCCTCGTCTACGATGAGGTTCTCTCCGATCCGCCGCACACGATGGTCGATGAGATCGTCGACTGGGCCCGCAAGGAGGAGATCGATCTCGTAGTCGGCGTTGGCGGCGGTTCCTCGATGGACACCGGCAAGGCCATCGGATTCATGATGAAGCACCCGGGCAGCATCCGCGACTGGATGCAGATGGAAACAGACTTCGCTTCCGTGCCGATCATCTGCGTTCCGACCAACGCGGGCACCGGCTCGGAGTCGACCCAGTTCTGCGTCATCACCGATACGATCAACAACTTCAAGGGTGGAATCTTCATCAAGGCCGCGCTCGCGATCGTCGATCCCGAGCTCACCGTCTCAGCGCCGCCGTCGGTCACCGCATTCTGCGGTCTCGATGCATTCGCGCACGCAGCCGAGGCCCTCACCACCAACCTCGAGAGCGAGAAGTGCGATGTGCTCGCCGCGGCTTCGCTCTCCAAGATCATGAAGTACCTCCCGATCTGCATGGAGGATCCCGGAAACATCGAGGCGCGCACGCAGATGGCACTCGCCTCCAACTTCGCCGGCCAGGCGTTCCAGGAATGCAACGTCCACTTCGGCCACGGCGTAGCAGAGCCGGTTGGCGCATGGATCCACGAGCCGCACGGGCTCGTATGCGCATGGGCAACCCCGGCAACCTGCGAGTACCTCGGTGACTGCGCGGACATCAAGTACATCAAGAAGATCGCAGACCCGATCGGCGTCGATTACTCCGATATCGAAGATGATGGACCGGCAATCGGACAGCGCTGCGCAGAGGCCGTCCGCGAGCTGATGCGCGTCTGCAAGGTTCCCTCCTATGCGGATAGGGGCCACAGCCGCGAAGAGGTCATGGGAGCGCTCCCCGACGTGGCGTCGAGCTTCCATATGGACTTCTGCCCGACCGAGATCACGTACGAGATGGCCGAGAAGTACCTCGCGTCCACCTACGACAACTACTCGCTCTAAAAGCCAGCGCAACTCGCGCACGCAAGCTGCGAGATAGTCCGAATCAGGCGCGCGGATGGATAGTCCGTGCGCCTGTTTTTCATCGATGAGGATGAGCGCATCGCGCCAATTCTGCTAATATCATCTTTGTTGCGAATGGGCCTGTGGCGCAACGGTCAGCGCAGGGGACTCATAATCCCTTGGTTGCAGGTTCGAATCCTGCCGGGCCCACCAACTTGAAATCGCAGGTCAGAAGCCATTTCTACAGCTTCTGGCCTTTTCTTTTAGAAGATTACCAGCATGTACACGGTGCAGACGGCAACCGACAGGATCATCATCGGAAAGCCGACCTTGAAGAACTTCATGAAGGTTATCGGATGGCCTTCCCTATCGCTCATAGAGGCTAGAACGACATTGGCGGAGGCGCCGATGATGGTGCCGTTGCCACCGAGGCAGGCTCCAAGCGAGAGCGCAACCCAAAGCGGCAGCACGTCCATGCCCGCTCCTTGCAGCGCCAAGATGATGGGGATCACCGTCGCGGTGAATGGGATGTTGTCGAGGAACGCGGAGAGAATCGCCGAAGCCCAGAGGATGATGATCATCGTCAGCACGGTGTTCCCATGCGTCACATCGAATACAAGCTCGGCAAGCATACCGATGACACCGGTGTACTCCATCGCGCCGACGACGATGAAGAGACCGAGGAAGAAGATGATCGTCGACCATTCGACGCCCTTGATGGCCTCTTCGAGGTTGAACCGGCTGACAAGCATGATGATCACCGCCGCGCTCAACGCGATTACGGACGACTCGAGGTGGAGTTTTCCGTGCAGCATGAATGCTATCGCCACCAAAATGATCATGACTATGCTGATCTTGAAGAGCGCCATGTCCTTGATCGACTTGTTCGCCTGCAGATCCATCACCTTCTGCTTGGCCTCGTCGGAGACCTGCATCTTGCGCCCATACATGAACCTGAAGCAGATGAGGGTCACGATTGACACGAGCACGACTGCTGGGCCGTTGTAGATGACGAAGTCGGCGAAAGAGAGGCCCGAAGCGCTGCCGATCATGATGTTGGGCGGGTCTCCGATGAGCGTCGATGTGCCGCCGATGTTGGAGAATATGATCTCGACCAAGAAGAAGGGCACGGGGTTCAGGTCGAGGATCATGCAGACCATGACCGTCATCGGGCCAATCAGGAGAACAGTAGTGACATTGTCGAGCATCGCCGAAAGGAGCGCCGTGATGACAGCGAAGCTGATCATGATGATCCAGGGATTGCCCTTGGCCAGCTTGGCCGCCTCGATTGCGATGAACTCGAAGATGCCGCTGGCCTTGACCACCGACACAAAGAGCATCATGCCGAGCAGAACCCCGAGCGTGTTGAAATCGATTGCCTCGACGCTCGCGCTGAACGGGATAACGCCGGCGATGATCACGACGGAAGCACCGAGCAACGCCGCAAGGGCGCGATGCGTCCGCTCAGAGATGATGAGGGCCATCACTCCCACGAAGACGCATATCGATATGATCTGGACCGAGGTCATGGCGAATCCAATCGGTAAACGTATTGAAGAAGAATGTTAAGGCATGGCGCGGCGTTTTCGTACGAAAAGAGCGCTTTCGTGCCTTAAATGCTGGGGAAACAGCACCATTTCGCCTAGTGCTGCACAGGGTGCAAAGAAGTCGTGCGGCGGGATTATGCGGGCTATTGGACGCCCGTGAAGCACTCTGCCCTATTTGTTGCGTTGCGTGAGAATCTTGCGGAACTCGTAGTCGCTGCGCAGCATCTCATCGAGACCGATCTCCGGTTCCCACCCAAGCAGCTCGCGCGCCCTTGAGGTGTCGGCGATGAGAATGTCGGGGTCTCCCGGGCGCCTCGGGCCATATTCGCTCCTGAAGTCGACGATGCGCTTTGCCGCCTCCACGACCTCCGCAACGGAGAAGCCCGAGCCGCTGCCTAGGTTGGCGACTAGCGAGCCCTTGCCATCGAGCAGGTGCTGGGCACCGAGAATGTGCGCCTTGGCGAGGTCGGTGACATGGACGTAGTCCCTGATGCAGGTGCCATCGGGCGTGTCGTAATCGTCGCCGAAGATCGTCAGCTTCTCCTCGTTGCCGAGCGCCGCCTGCATGATGAGCGGCACGATCCATGTGAGGAGATCCTTCTCCAGTCCGATCTCGAGCGAGCTGTCGGCGCCGGCGACGTTGAAGTACCTGAGGATGCAGTAGTTCAGCCCATGAGCCTGAGCGACCCATTCGACCATCCGCTCGCACGCGAGCTTGGTCTCGCCGTATGGGTTGATCGGCTTGCAAGGCGCGTCCTCGTGGCAGATGCCGCCCTCGGGCCTGCCGTAGACGGCCGCCGTCGAGGAGAAGACGAGGTTGCGCACGCCGCATTCTGCCATTGCCTCGAGCATCGACAGCATCCCGACGACGTTGTTGCGATAGTAATCGAGCGGCTTGGCCACCGACTCGCTGACGATCATCTTCGCAGCGAAGTGGAAGACGACGTCGATGGGCGCATCGGCATCTGCTGCGGCCTCGAAGATCGAAACCATGCCCTCCTTATCGAGGATATCGCCGACGATGAGCCGCGCGTCCGGGTGAACGGCGTGCGCGTTGCCAGTCGAGAGGTCGTCCAAAACGACCACGCTGTGGCCAGCTCGAACGAGCTCGCGCACAGCGTGGGAACCGATATAGCCTGCGCCGCCGATTACCAGGGCGTTCATATCTTACAGATCGTAATAGAGGGCGAACTCTGCA
>JAILQZ010000041.1 GCA_024698685.1 bacterium | reverse complement strand
CGCAAGGCCATTGGCTACGACAAGTACCCGCTTTACTGCGAGAACATCCACATGGCTCATGCGGATTGCATGCTCGACACGCTGCTCACCGACGAGCCCTACAAGATCCACATGGGGTGGATACAGTCTACCAACCTGCTCTCGCCCACCTGCAATGCGGAGCCCGACAAATGGTACAAGGCGCTTCTAAGGCTCGACTTCGTCATCTCGACCGACTGCTTCATCACACCGTCCATCGAGGGCTGCGCCGACTTGTACCTCCCGCTGCAGACATGCGCGGAGAAGGACGATGTCAACTTCACTCACTATTGCGCATCTCCTGTCATGATCGGCGCCGTCAACAAGGCGATCGATGTGGGAGAGGCCAAGTCCGACGCCGACATCCTCGTCGACCTCGGCAATCTTCTCGGATCGCCGAGGATCGCCGGCAAATACAAGACCGGACGCGAGTACACGAGCGCGAACCGTTCCATGGCTTCCGGCAAGAACTTCGATGGCCTTGCGCCCGAGGTCTATCACCAGCGTGGCGTCAACTATCGCAAGTACGAGAAGGGCCTGCTGCGCCCGGATCGCAAGCTCGGATTCCTTACCAACACCGGTCGCGTCGAACTATGGTCGACCACGTTCGCGCAGAATGGCGACGATCCTCTGCCCTACTACATGGAGCCCGCGTTTTCGACGCGTCAGCCCGGCCGCAAGGAGAAGTATCCCTTCAACCTGACCACCGGCGCACGCGAATACGCATTCTTCCATAGCGAGCATCGCCAGATTCCTCGTCTGCGCGAGCTGTGCCCGAATCCGTTGCTTCAGATCAACCCCGAGGATGCCAAGAAGATCGGTCTCGCCGATGGACAGTGGTGCCAGATCGAGAACGAGTTCGGAGTTGCCAAGTTCAAGGCCAAGGTCACGCCCATCGTGAGGTCTGGCACGGTTCATGCACATCACGGCTGGTGGTTCCCCGAGCAGGAGGCCGACGCACCCAACCTCTATGGCGTCTTCCAGTCCAACTGCAACCTCCTGATCCCGAACCACTACAACTCGATCATGGGCTACGGAGCACCGCACAAGTGCATGTCCTGCAATGTCGTACCTATCGATGAGAACCTCGATACCGATATGGATCTCGTCTGGGAGAAATTCGGAAAGCTGGTGGATTAAATGGCAGTCAAATACGGACTTTTGATCGACTTCGAATATTGCTCTGGATGCCAGACCTGCGAGATAGCCTGCAAGGAGGAGCATGATTTCCCGGTAGGCAGATGGGGAATCAGGGTTCTGGAGGATGGTCCTTGGCACAAGGACGATTCCGGAGATGATGGTGGAGAGCACTTCAACTGGAACAAGATTCCGACTCCCACCGACCTTTGCGATCTCTGCGCTGACCGCGTGGCCAAGGGCAAGAAGCCAACATGCGTTCATCATTGCCAGGCAGACGTCATGCGCTTCGGCACCATCGAGGAGCTCGCCATCGAGCTAGCCAAGAAGCCGAAGCAGGTTCTCTGGACCGTCTGCTAGCTAACGATATCCAACGCGAATCGATACGATCGACGAATCGGCCTCCCATGCGGAGGCCGATTTGCTTTGGAGACCGAAAGCGAAGGGCCGGCTCCCAATGTGGAAGCCGGCCCTTTGAGGCTCAGGTCTGAGCGATATGGGTTACATCATGCCCATTCCGCCTGCGCCCTGCATTGCCGCTGCCATGGCTGCTGGGTCAGGAGCATCGCTCTTGATGTCGTTGATGGTAGCCTCGGTGATGAGGATCATCACGGCGATGGATGCAGCGTTCTGAAGCGAGGTGCGGATGACCTTGACCGGGTCGATGACGCCCATCTCGAGCAGGTTGCCGAACTCGCCGGTCTCGCAGTTGAGGCCTTCGCCCTTCGGGAGGTTCTTGACCTTCTCGACGATGACGGAGCCCTCGAAGCCTGCGTTGGATGCGATGACGCGAAGCGGTGCCTCGATGGACCTGCGGATGATGTCGACGCCAACCTTCTCATCGGCGTTTGCGCACTCG
>JAILQZ010000016.1 GCA_024698685.1 bacterium | reverse complement strand
TGGATGGTGCCGGTGATCTGCGAGCCTGCGGGAGACGCGAGGTAGACGCAGTGCGCACCGAGCTCAAGGCCGTCACCAAAGCGATGCATCGGCATGACCCTCTCCGAGTTCTCGATCATCTCCTGCGGCAGATCCGCATCGAGATCCGAATGGAACGGCCCTGGGAGGATGTTGTTGACGCGGATGCCGTAGTCGCCGAACTCGATTGCCCAGAACCTCATGATGTGGTCGAGGGCCGCCTTGGACGCATGATATGGTGGGTTGGGATGCATCGGGGCATCGCTGACGCGAATCGAGCCGATCGACGAGATGTTGATGATGCTGCCGCCGGTGCCATGCTCGACCATTTCCTTGCCGAAGACGTAGACCATGTTCGCGGGGCCGTGGAGATTCGTGTTGATGACCCTGTGCCACTCGGAGAGCTCGGCATCGTCGAGGAAGCGCGTGACCGTAGCGACGCCGGCGTTGTTGACGATGACGTCGATGTGGTCGAACTCCTTGAAGACCTCTTCCTTGGCGGCCTTGACGCTATCGAGGTCGCTGACGTCGCAGCGCACCGCGAAGCACTTGATGCCATAGTCGGCTTCGAGCTGCGCGGCGATCTTGGCGCCAAGCTCCGCGTTGCGCGCGAGGATCGCGACGTTCGCGCCGCTTTGCGCGAAAGCAGTGGAAATGCCGAGGCCGAGGCCGCGCGCACCACCTGTGACGATGACGTTGTATCCCTTGACGCTGAAAGCGCTATCCATGTTCTCGATTGGAGGGGTGACGATTGGCATTGCAGCTCCTTTCTGATGGTGGCGGGTCGGGGATATTGGCGTTTGAGCCGCTAGTTGCGGATGTAGCTGCCGAGATTGCCGCCGGTGAAGTGGACGACGTCCCTGCTGAGCGAAGGCACGAGGATCGGGCTATGCGCGACATTGCGCGGCGCGAAGATCAGCGTCGGCTGATGGAAGTCGATGTACTTTCCATCCAGCTTGAACCTGATGTGCGCGCCTAGCTGGCCCGGATTCTCAGGGTCGTTGCCGAGGAAGCCGACGAACTCGTCCATGTCCGCGTGGACATGCTCCGGCGGACCGTCGTCGTTGCTCTGATGGAACCAGACGCACTCCATGTATGGCGCGCCGGCAAGCTTTGCACCATCGATCCACAGGATCTCGCTCAGAAAGCCCTCGGGCGCCTCGGGCATGATGCCGCTGACAGGCTCATAGCGCTCGACGTGGTTGCCCGCGTACTTGCCCGCAGGAGCGGTTGCCTTGGCAGGCTCGCTGGCGTATTCGCTGGTTTGGGGATGGCTGACGAAATGGATGAAGGGCTTTTCCATGTCGAGAACCTTGACGTTGCCGTGCGCTACGCCCTTGGGAATGAAGACGAAGCACGATTCGGTGATGGTCAGCGTGTCATTCTCGATCTGGAAGCTCACCGTGGCGCTCAGCTTCTCGGGAGCATCCGGGTTGTTGCCTACGAACATGTGCAGCTCGTCGGAGGCGTGCTTGCGCAGCCCGGCGACCTCGAGCGGGGCCTTGATCCAGGAAGCGGATGCCAGCAGACAGCGCTTGTTATGCTCACCGGAGAAGGTGACTATGGGTGCGATGGCCTCTGCTGGAACCGCGCCGAAATCCGGTGCCTTGCAGTCTCCCGGAAGCACATAGAAATCGCGTCTGTTCATTTCGATCTCCCCATTTATGCGGAATGAAACCCAAAGGGCACAACAGTTCAATTATGACGTATGAGAGGGCGTTTTAGTAGCCCTAGGCATGCGCTTTTCAGGGGTTTTCCTGCGCTAATGCCGCGTGGCGAGCTCCGCGACGGTCTCGGGACCCTCCTTCGAGAGCTGCCAGAGGTAGATGCTCGCGACGGTCGCGAAGGGATGGTAAGGGGCCGAGAGCTCCTCGAAGCGCGCCTGAGTCAGCTCGTCGGGCGCAATGCCGTAGAGCATGCACATTCCGCGTCTGATGCCCGCATCGCCGAAGCTGATGATGTCGGGGCGCTCGAATGCATGGATCAGCAGCATCTCCGCGGTCCACTTCCCTATCCCGCGGAGAGAGACGAGCCTGCGCTCCACCTCGGCATCGGGCGCGCTGCACAGGGCCTCCAGGTCGAGCTCGCCATCGACGACCATCCGCGCGATGCCGCGCATGTACTCGGCCTTCTTGCGCGTGGTCCCACAGGCGCGGATCTGCTCTGGCGTCAAGCTCGCCAGCGCGCTGGGGGTTGGAGGATCGCCCGCGAGAGCGCAGATGCGCGACCAGATGCTCGAGGCGGCCTTGAGGCTGATCAGCTGGTCGTTGATCGCGCGGATCAGCGCGACGAAGGGGTCGTCCTCGACGGGGCGCTTGGGCACGATGCCGCGCGCATCATAGAGGTCGATCAAGCGCGCGAAGGCGGCATCGGCGTTGCGCAGATGCTCGAGCTCGGTGCGTCCATATGCGAAGTCGTGGGTCATGGGGATAGTGTAAACGCTGCGACACGGGGCTGCTACAATATTGGCTAAGTTAGGAGGAAGCCATGACATACGCGCAATGGTACGAAGACTCGCCGATAGGCAGGATCTACCTCACATCTAACGGCACCGAACTCACCGGGCTGTGGTTCGACACGCATCAGAAGTATTGGAAGGCGCTCGAAGGCGACGAGCTGGTCGACCTGCCCGTGTTCGACCAGACGCGCGCGTGGCTCGACACCTACTTCGCCGGCAAGGACCCGGGCGAGATCCCTCCCATCAACCTCGATCGCGTGAGCCCGTTTCGGCGCATGGTGTGCGAGGAGATGTGCCGCATTGGCTACGGCGAGCTGACTACCTACGGCGAGATAGCGAAGGCGCTGGCGAAGCGCACTGGCAAGAACGCCTCGGCACGAGCGGTTGGCGGAGGCGTCGGTCACAACCCGATCAGCATCATCATCCCCTGTCATCGAGTCATCGGAGCGGGCGGAAACCTCACCGGTTACGGCGGAGGCATGCGCCGCAAGATCGCGTTGCTAGAGCTCGAAGGGTTCGACATGGCAGATTTCAAGATTCCGACCAAGGGCACCGCGCTCTAGGCGCAAAGCGAGCTGAAAGGACGCCGCATGGCCACGATAGATGTCGATAAGCTTCGAGAGTACTTGCTGGATTACTGCGGTTCGGCGATGTTCTCCGGATTCCCTGCCGCGCTGATCGACGTGATCGACATCGAGCGCGCCGACGGCATCGAGCTCTGCAAAATAGCCGAACGCCTCGGCATCGACCTGCGCAGATTCGAGGTGAAGTAAGGGATTATGCATTATTCGGAAGGCGCGCAGTGGCGGCCCTTGTTCGAGACGACCCAAGCTGCTCTGCAGATAGTCATTGGGTGTGGGCATAATGTCTGCAAGTTCTGCACCATGTACAAGGGAACGCGGTATCGCATGTCCGATCGCGCTGAGATCGAAGCCGATATCGATGAGATCGCACGCTTCTGGATCGTGCCGCCAAAGCGCATATTCCTCACCGGCGGAAACGCGTTCGGCGCCTCTCAAGACCACTTGGCATTCGCGTTGAAGCTCATTCGCGAGAAGCTTCCGCAAACAGAGAGCATCGGCTGCTTCGCACGTGTCAGCGACGTGAAGGCCAAAACCGATGAGGATCTGCGGGAGCTCGCAGAGCTTGGAGTAGATGATATCTCGATCGGCGCAGAGGGAGGCTATGATCCAGCGTTGGCCTTCATGGGCAAGGGGCACACAGCCTCCGACATTATCGAGCAATGCGCGCGACTGGATACTGCGGGGATCTCGTATAGCCTGTTCTACCTTGCGGGCATCGCAGGCGCAGGAAAATGGAAAGACAACGTGCGCGCAACCGTGAGCGTGTTCGGACAGACGCATCCACGCCGCATCATGGTGCACACGCTCACCCAGTTTCCTGGTGCGCCGCTCTTGCGCGATATCGAGAGAGGCAACTTCGTCCCAGAGGACGAACTGGATATTCTACGAGAACTGCGCATGCTCTGCGCGGAACTTCCAATCGACGTGCTCGTGCTTGCGGCGCACTATGGCAACACCGTGCCGTTCAACGCCTGGCTTCCAGAGAATCGCGACGAACTGCTAGCGCACCTAGATCGCGTGATCGATCGTGGCAACGAGGATGCTCTTCGCACCATACGGAAAAGTGTCAAGTCGATGTGACACGCAGAGAAATCAAGCATCACGTCCAGAAGTTGTCGCTCTAAAAGTCGTCCTCCTCTTCGGGAAGGCAGTGCACCTTGAGTTTGTCATTGCGCTTCGCGATGTCGTGCCCGACCTGGCAGATCGAGCGCATCCAATCCGCGCAACCGTGGCGCGTCGGTGGAACCAGCACCAGCGCGGTCAAGTCGCAGGTGTCCCCGAGGCAGTCCGCCATCGCATCCAGATTGCCCCCAAAGTATTCCGGGAATCCCAGCTCGTCGGCTATGAACGCCAGCGCTTCGCCAAGCGACTCGAAATCGCCCTCACGCACCACAACCTCGTTGATGTAAACCTGCTTCTCCATATCAGACTCTCCGCTCAGTAGAGCTGTTCGAACGACTCGTAGTGGTCCTCGGTGTAGAAGACCAGCCCGTCATTGCTGTATACGATGCGCTTCGCCCCGCGCGATTTGCCCTTGGTGTCGATGTCGCACTCGTAGTATTTGCGCCCCTTGGCCGTGGGCAGCCTCTTCTCGTAGTTGCCGAAATGGTCTCCGCCGATCGACTTGCCCGGGCACGCCTTGCCGAGGTTGTTCTCAGAGCTGTGCCAGCCAGCATCCTGTGCCTCCTGCTTCGTTATGTAGTTCGAGGGCAGATGTCCGTAGGTGTGGATGTAGAGGGCGACGTCCTCCTTGCTCGTGTAGCTGCCATCCTCGTCGATGGCGGGCTGCTGGATGGCGGGCTCGGGCTCAGGCTCAGTTTCGGGCGCATCCGAGCTGCCCGGTGAGGATGGCTGCTCGATTCCCGGATCGTCGCCGGGGTTGTCCCCGATGTCTCCCCCGCCCCTATGGCATCCGAGCAGCAGTGCGCCGACAAGCGCGAAGATCAGCGTTGCCAGAAGGATGAAAGTTCGCTTTGCAAATCTCGAAGCCATCCTCGTTGCCCTCCTTGCCGAAAGCGCTAGAAGGTCCTGTCGACATCCCACTCCGTGAGCACACCGAGCAGCGGTTCCTTGGGATTGCCGCTCTGCGTAACGAAGACCATGCCGAGGCACCTGCCCGATGCCCTTGCCTTCTCGAAGCGGTTGTCGACATCGATAAGCAGCATGTTGCGCCCCGCGAAGGCGAAGAACTCGCAGACCCTGCCCTCAAGCGCGAGCACCTGCGAGATGTCGGAGAAGCGCGTGCTGGCCTCGATGCCGACGGCCTCCTCGTCGATCAGGTACGAGAGCAGCGAATTCTCGCTGAAGAGCCCGACAACCACGCCGTTGTCGAGTATCGGAACGAAAGTGTACCCCCTGTCGCGCATCTCTATCAACGCGGGGCGCACGAGGTCGTCCATCGAGCGCCAGCAAAGCCTCGAGATGGGCGTGGCGGCATCGATTACCCGCGGCGGGTGAAGCACTTTGTCCGAGATCTTCTTGAGCGTATCGAGCATCTCCTCGCTCGGCTCGACGACGTACTCATCATCGTACTTGGGACTGTGCTGGAGCATGTTGCGGATATCGATGATCTGGTTGATATCGCGCTTGTACTTAGCGAACTCATCGTGATTGCGCACCAGCCAACGCAACGGCGTGGTGATGCCGTCATTGAGGTTGTAGTCGGCGCGGATTGCGCGCTCCAAGCTCGTGAATAATTGGACGAATTCCTCAGCGCGCGACTGCCCGTTGCCCTTCTCTGCCATGCCAGCTCCTTTTCTCGCTAGCTAGAAGTATACACGCCTAGCGATTGCCGCATGCGCTCTGGAGGCGCCATTGCCAAACGCAATCATGCCATATGCTGAATAATGTTCCATTCTTGCTATTTGTCTTTTATTTCCAGACAAATAGATTATTCTACGCACGTGGAAAACTCCTTTTTGCTACAATACTTGTGAGTGCGCGGGTTGCGTTTGCGCACCTGTAAACTGAGAGGAAGCTGGGAGCAAATGAAAGAAACAACTGGCGATCGCCGAGTAGACCGTCGCATTCTGAAGACCAGAAAGGCCATCCGCGAAGCGTTCTTCAAGCTTGCGAGCGAGCAGGATTACAGGAAGATCAGCATTTCCGCTCTCGCCCGCGAGGCAAACATAGACCGCAAGACCTTCTACCTCCACTACAAGTCGGTCGACGCCCTCGTCTCCGAGCTCGTCGACGAATTCATAACCGCGCTTGCTTCTGACATACATCTCTTCCTGGTAACTCCAACCAAAGACCGCGAGGAGGCTATGGAGCTCGCCGACGAGATCTTCTCGCGAACCCGAACCAACCTCGGCTCCCTGAAAACAGTAAGGGACAACGTGCCCCCGGGCCATTTCATGACGCTCTTCGAGAGCCCGCTTTGGCACATGCTCAGAAAGCTTGACTGGAGCGACATCTTCGGAACCAATCCCGATCCGGCGCACTCCTCCCTTATGATCTCGTTCATCATCGGCGGCATCGTCTCATCGTTCAGGTATTGGCATGCAGATGAATCCAATATCGAGTTTCCGGTTTTCGCTTGCGAAATCCGCGAGCTGATACTCGATAACTGCAAAGAGCTCAAAGGATAGCCCGAATCCATCAACTTTGCGACCGATTCAGAGGGCGGGGCTTCGGGCCTCGCCCTTTCTGCGTCTTTTGGAACCATATCTCCGAGCATCTTCACAGCCCTTGAACGTATACTGATTTCGACGTTTTGGAAGCTCGATAGCGGGCAGCTGCCGACGATTCTTTGAGGGGAGATTATGAAGAAAGCGCTTTTGCTGGTGATAGCCTGCCTGATGGTTTGCGTGCTCGCCGCTTGCGGAGGCAAGTCGAGCGACATCGACTATCTGGCGCTGGTCAACAAGGAGAATCCGCTGCCTGAGGGATGGGAAGATTCGATTGAGACCGTGCACATGACCAACTCCATCGGTGATGACGTCGAGGTGGAGGCCGAAGCCTACGACGCATATCTCGAGCTCAAGGCAGATCTGGAGAAGGAGGGCGTTTACGTCGACCTCGACTCCGCCCGCCGCAGCATCGCCGAACAGCAGGAGATCGTGGATGACTTCACCGTTCAGTACGGAGAGACCTACGTCAAGCAATACGTTGCAGTGCCGGGCTATTCAGAGCATCACACCGGTTTGGCGCTCGACCTCTATCTCATCATCGATGGCCAAGATGTCGTCGAGAACGAGGATATGATCCAATATCCGGAGATCTGGGCCACCATACACAGCAAATTGGCCGAGCACGGCTTCATCCTGCGCTATCTCGAAGGCAAGGAAGCCATCACCGGATACAACTACGAACCTTGGCATATCCGCTACGTGGGCTCCCCAGACATAGCCAAGGAGATCACGGATAAGGGCATTACGCTTGAGGAGTACCTTGACAAGCTGCCCGCCACTGACGTGGCCCCGCCTAAGGATTGATATCAGAATTGGATTTCGCGGCGTACGTATCCTGAAGGGAACTCCCGCGAACGCAGCCTATCTAAGCATGTTTGAGGAGGAAACGAAATGAAGAAACTCGGTGTGGTCCTTGCAGTGATGCTGACGCTCGCTATGGCCCTTGCCATCGGCGGATGCTCGGGATCCAATGAGTCGGACAACCCTATGGTGGGAACTTGGGAGTATTCGGATACGGACAACGGCATGGGCGCGGTCTACGTCCTCAATGACGATGGAACCGGCACCTACACGATGAAGGTCTCTGGCGAAGAGGTCACCTACGATCTCGAGTATGAGATTCAAGGCAACCACCTCCTCGTGACCTACGTCAACAACGAGGTCTTCACCGAGGACGATGTCTTCGACAGCGAGTTCGAGTTGAAGGATGACGGCACGCTGATAATCAAGGATTCGTTTGGCTTGGAGATGACCTTCGTCAAGCAATAGCCGAGTTCGGCTCTAGCAGCTTCCAATTTGCGGGATGGTCTGAAAGAGAACCCGGTCGCTGGATGAAACAGCGACCGGGTAATTCGCTGTATATCGCGGGGATGACAGGTTATATCGCGTCGTCTCCAGTCTCCCCGGTACGGATTCTGATGGCCGTCTCAACCGGCATGATGAAGACTTTGCCATCCCCCACCTCTCCGGTCCTGCACGTCGAGATGATCATGTCCACCACGCCATCGACGTCCTCGTCCCTGACGACGAACTCGCATTGCATCTTTGGCTGCATGTTCACGAAAATCTCCGACCCGCGAAAGTATTCCTTCCAACCGCCCTGATTGCCGCAACCGTGGACCGAGGTGACGGTCATGCCGCGATATCCCGCTTGAGCAGCCGCATCCTTGAGCGCCTCGAGCTTATTGGGCCTGATGATCGCCTGTACCTTCTTCATAGCAATCCCTCCTAATCCATGCCGTCGAATGCCGGATAAGCGGTCTCGCCATGCAGGACGACATCGATGCCCTGCGCCTCCTCTTCGGCGGAGACCGAGAGGCTTCCCTTCGATATCGCCTTAACCGCAAGGCCTATGGCCAGCGCCGCTACGGCGACGAACGCAACCGTAACCAGCACGCCGAGGATCTGGCTGCCGAGGAGGTGGAGGTTGCCTGTGTAGATAAGCCCACCGTACTCGGTCCACGAGAGCTCGGGCACGCAGAATATCCCGGTGAGGATTCCGCCGACGATGCCTCCGATGCCATGGCAGCCGAATGCGTCGAGCGCGTCATCATATCCGATCTTGGCCTTGAGAACCGAGATGCAGAAGAAGCAGATCGGACTGACGACGATGCCCATGATTATCGCGGCCCAAGGCTCCACGAAGCCAGCTGCGGGGGTTATCACGACAAGGCCCGCCACGAGGCCCGTGCATCCGCCTACAAGCGTGCATTTCCCAGTAACCAGCCTATCCACCACAAGCCAGCTCAGGCACGCAGCTGCAGAGGCTACCAGAGTGTTGACCGCTGCAAGGGCAGCCACCCCATCGCCAAGGGTGAGCGCGGAGCCCGCGTTGAAGCCGAACCATCCGAACCACAGCATTGCCGCGCCGATCGCCACCATCGGGGTGTTGTGCGCCCGATAGTTGAACCTGCCATATCCGCGCCTCTTGCCAGCTAGGATGCAGAGCACCAGGCCGGTGATGCCCGATGAGATGTGAACCACGTCGCCGCCAGCGAAATCGAGCGCCCCTATCGTCTCGCCGATGAACCCACCACCCCAGACCATGTGCGCCAGCGGTCCGTAGACGATGGTGATCCAAAAGACCAGAAATGCAGCGAACGCGCCGAATTTGATGCGCCCAGAGACCGATCCGACGATTATGCCAACCGTGATCATGCAAAAGGCGGCTTGGAAGATCGCAAAGGCCATGTCGGGCAGACCATCGACGAAAGAGCCTTGTGCGAGTATGTCGGTGCCGCCGAGGAGGAGCTGGTTGAACCCTCCGAGGAACTGGCCTGTGGCCGTGCCCTCGAACTGGCTGTCGAACGCCACTGAGTATCCCTCTACGACCCATAGGAGCCCAACGAGCCCCAGCGCAAGGAATACCATCAGGATTGTATTGCCGACGTTCTTCTTTCGGGACAATCCCCCGTAGAAGAATGCGACGCCAGGCGTCATCAGCAACACCAGGAACGCGCAGATCAAAATGAACGCTGTCAATGCGGTATCCATCTGTCCTCCCCTTTCTGCAATCGAAACAGTTACGCCGTTGATTCGATTGAAGCATGGTCGACGGTTACAGAACCGTTAACAAGGGGCGATGTGCACGGTAAACGATTAAATCTTGGTTACGCGATTGCTTTGGGGAAGCGCAAATCGAAAGCGCCGCCTGTTGCGGCTACCTCTCGATGTCGATGACGACGATCTCGGAGACGCA
>JAILQZ010000003.1 GCA_024698685.1 bacterium | reverse complement strand
GATTTCGCATACTACCCAGGCTATATAAATCCACCGGCATATGGGCTTTCAACTATAGATTCAGTGTTTACAGCTCGTCAATTGACTATGTTGGATACTCTGGCCTCATTAATACCGAGAGTTGCGAAAGAGGCTGAGAGCGATGCAGTAAGTGCAGGCTGGGACAAGGGCAGCCATATTGATGATGGCGGTCGCGGCGCTCTGGCTTATAGCGAAGCTATTTCTGTTTTTCTTGCATTCATGCTCGACAAGATGGCGGACTACCATTCATCAATATGCTCTTGGAATTCTGTGCGGGAGCTAATACGTAACACATTTGGGCTGTCGGGAATGTCAATGTCTTGGGATTTTGCAGAAGCAAACCCGTTCTCGCATTCAAGCGGATGCATTGACAATACGCTCAGATGGATTAGCAAAGCAATTTGCTCCTTGCCATATGGAATCCCAGGCAACGCTGAACAATTTGACGCTCAGAGCGATAATGGACTAAGGGATCTTGTCATTTCAACTGATCCCCCATATTACAACAACGTTCCATATGCAGACTTTTCAGATTTCTTCTATGTTTGGCTGCGCCGTAGCCTAAAAGATATTTTCCCCGAGCTTTTCCGCACAGTGTTAACTCCTAAAACAGAAGAGCTAGTAGCTGACCCACATCGAGATAATAGGGGAACAATCGGAGCACGTGACTATTTCGAACATGGAATGCTTAAGGCGCTTGAACAAATCAAAAGATCAAGCAGGGACGATGTACCTGTAACAATATATTACGCATTTAAACAATCGGAATCTACGACTATCAATGATGTTTCATCAACAGCATCAACTGGCTGGGAAACGATGCTATCAGCAATCATAAAGGCTGGTTTTTCGATTACCGGAACATGGCCAATACGAACAGAGCTTGCGAATCGAACGAGGAGCAATAATTCGAATGCTCTTGCCTCCTCGATTGTGCTCGTATGTCGTAAACGCTCAGATGGCGCGCCCCTAGCAACCCGACGAGAGTTTGTAAATACACTAAAGCGAGAATTAAAACCTGCGCTAGATAAGTTGCGAACAAGCAACATTGCTCCTGTTGACATGGCGCAATCAGCAATCGGCCCTGGCATCGGCGTGTATTCTCGCTTTTGCAAGGTGCTTGAGGCAGATGGCAGCGAAATGACCGTGCGTTCTGCACTACAAACAATCAACCAAGAACTTGACCTATATTTCACAGATCAAGACAGCGATCTGGATCGCGAGAGTCGCTTCTGCGTGGAGCTCTACACACAATGTGGTTTTAATGAAATTAGATTCGGCGAAGCCGACGTGCTCGCGCGGGCAAAGAACACATCGATAGAGGGCATCGCATCTAAAGGTGCGCTCTACGCCTCCAAGGGAATCGTTCGGCTACTATGTCGAGAAGAGTTGCCGGCCTCTTATGACTCGCAGTTCACATGGCTATTCACGCAAATACTTGTTCACGCTATGGAAACCGGCGGCATTGAGACGTGCGCAAGGATACTTAAGGACGTCTTTGACAGCAGAGCAGAAAACGCAAAGGCGCTTGCATATCGTCTGTTTACCATCGCAGACAAAAAGGGATGGAATGCAGAAGCATTCGCCTACAATTCTCTCGTTGTTGCATGGCCGGATATACAGTCTCGTGCCGCACAAATGCAAGCTGAAATACCCGAACAGCAAACCCTCTTTGACATTTAAGGAAAGCAGGCCGCTATGGAGAATTACGTTCGTGTTGCCAAAGGCTTTGACATACTGACCAAATCATTTGCACCGTACGTAGCGCGAGAGCTCATCATCGCATTTGGCACCGAGCATTGGTGGCAGAACGGTGTATTGGGCAAGCTTTACGAAGACCAAAAACGAGATCTTCCTTTACAGGGAGACTTCGAGAAACTGGTTGACTCGCTCGACATTGCGCGCTGTCTTCTGCTGGCAGACATCCAGTGGAACGAAGTGTTCCGCAAGAAGCTATCAAAGGAGTGCAGGACGTGGCTTAACGAGCTGCGCAATACGCGGAACAACTGGGCGCATAGAGGCGGACAAGACTTCAACGATAACGACACTTGGCGTGCACTGGACACAATGTCTCGATTCTGCGAGCAGATAGACCCGGACGGCGCGGCAGAAATCAATGCTCTTTTACGCGAGGCCCGCTATGGCAGCGCAGAGGGTTCTGTAGCCGCTACAAGCAACATTGCCGCGCAGCCTGCCAAAAAGAAAGACATCGCTGAAACTGTAGCAGCGGATGGCCTTCCGAGTTGGCGAGACATTATGGAACCGCATCAGGACGTGGCTGAAGGTCGTTATCGAAACGCGGAATTTGCGGCTGACTTAGCACAGGTATCACGCGGCGAGGGAACACTCGAATACCGAGACCCTGTGGAATTCTTCGGACGCACATACGTTACCGAAGGAATGAAAGGATTGCTCGTCCAGTCTCTAAAGCGTGTCTCTGGACTTGATGGCGAGCCTGTCATACAGCTGAAGACAGCATTTGGCGGAGGCAAAACTCACAGCATGCTGGCCTTATACCATTTGCTCCGTAGCCGCAAGCGTATCAATCAAATCCCCAACGCAATACCCGTACTTGAAGCCGCAGGAATCGAGGAGATCCCGGAGGTGCACGTTGCTGTCATAGTCGGCACGGCGCTAAACCCCGCAAAGACCAAGCGCCCGACAGATTTGCCCGGAACCACCGTAAATACCATCTGGGGCGAGATAGCTTACCAGCTCGCCATTTCAAAGAATGATCCTTCCATATACGAATATGTGCGCGAGGCTGACCGGCGCAGCGTATCGCCAGGTTCACAGGCACTTGCTGAGATGTTCAATGCGTGCGGATGCGCTCTGGTTCTGATGGATGAAGTGGTTGCGTACGCCAAGAAACTCTTTGGTGTGGACAAGCTTCCTGCTGGCTCATTCGACAACTTCATCACGTTCATCCAAGAACTCACAGAAGCTGCTAGGGCGAGCAAATGCAGCTTGGTTGTAGCTTCAATACCTGAGAGCGAGCGCGAAATTGGCGGCGAGAGCGGACAGCTCGCCCTTGAGGCCATCGAACATACCTTTGGTCGCATGGAGGCCATCTGGAAACCCGTAAGCGCCAACGAGGGCTTCGAGGTCGTGCGCAGACGTCTGTTCCTGAACTGCAAAGATCCGAACAAACGTGATAGCGTCTGCAACTCATTCTCGAAGATGTACAGAGATAACGCGGCGGACTTCCCGGTTGATGCGCGTGAACTCGAATATCGAGACCGCATGATAAGTTGCTACCCCATCCACCCAGAAGTGTTCGACAGGCTTTACGAAGACTGGGCAACTCTCGAAACCTTCCAGCGCACTCGCGGCGTTCTGCGCCTGATGGCTGCCGTGATTCATGAACTATGGATGGCGCAAGACCAGAGCCCGATGATAATGCCAGGGTCGCTTCCGCTTGATGTTCCCAATGTGCGCGATGAGCTTACTCGCTATCTGAATGAGAACTGGAACGGCGTTGTCGATTCCGAGATCGACGGAAAGAACTCGCTGCCTTACAGAAAAGACCAAGCTAATGTCCGCTACGGTCAACTACTCGCTTCAAGGCGTGTTTCGCGTACGATCATGCTGGGCTCCGCTCCAGATGTAAGTGGCCAGACAGCACGTGGAATCGAGCAGTCGCATGTCCGTTTGGGAGTGGTTCAGCCTGGCGAAAACATCGCTGTGTTCAACGATGCGCTCAGCACACTGAAGAGTTCCTCCTCGTTCTTGTACAGCGATGACCAAGGCAACCGATATTGGTACGACACCCGCCCCACCCTTCGAAAGGTGATGGAGGACCGCGCCCAACAGCTTGATAAGACCGACGCTGAATACGAGATAGCACAGCGTTTGCGCAGCTTCCGCAAATGCGCTCCGTTCTCTGGACTGCATGTGTGCCCATCCAGCTCTCTGGACGTTCCTGACGATCAGACGCTGAGGCTGGTGGTGCTGCCGCCAAGCGCAGCACACCGCAGCGGTGCAGTCGAGTCTTCCGCCGTGAAACTCGCTTCCGATATTCTGACTAACCGAGGGACCGCGCCGCGCCAGTACAAAAACATGCTTGCATTCATTGCATGTGACAGCGGGTCTACGAGCTCGCTTGAGCAAGCAGCCCGCATCTATCTGGCTTGGAAATCTATATCTGATGACCGCGAAGCCCTGAATTTAGATATGGCGCAACAGCGCGAGACCAATCAGAACTTACTTCGCGCCGAAGAAACGATGAAAACGCGTATCCAGGAAGCATACAGCTGGCTCATCGCACCGCGTATTGACCTTCTAAGCGGCTCAATGAAAATCGAATGGGAGATTGACCGTATCGCCGGGTCTGGCGAAGACGCCATTAAGAAGGCAGCCAGAAAACTGCTTTCAAACGAGGCCGCAATTCAGCAATGGGCGCCAGCGCTTCTGCGAATGGAACTTGATCGCGTGCTTTGGAAAGACAAGCGCCATCTACAGATCAAACAGCTCTGGGAGTATATGTGCACTTATTGCTACCTGCCAAGGCTGGCAGAGTATTCAGTCTTGGAAAACGCAATTTCACAAGGTGCTATGAGCAATGAGTATTTCGCGATTGCCGATGGCATTGGCGAAGATCGTTACTTGAATCTGACGTTCGGAGAAGCTCGACCATTCATCAATCGGAGCGACTATTTGGTGAAACCTGCAGTTGCTTTAGACCAGATTGAACGCGAGGCTGAAGCCGCGCGTGAAGCTGCAAAAAAGCAAGGGGAACTCGAAATTGCTGCTACGGCATCTACCGTCACCACCAACGTTGCAGCAAGCCCCATACCCGAATCTCCTGCTGGCAGCGGTGAGAGCCAGCCGGCTAGCGCCAGGAGCGACCAGACGCGGTTGCCATCGTCCTTCTCCATGAGTGCTAAGCTCGATAACACGCGCGTTTTGCGTGATGTTCGCACCATCGTGGACGAAATCGTGGGCCAGCTTACGCAACTTGACGGAGCAAAAGTAGATGTTTTCCTAGAAGTTAAAGCACAGGTAGATGAGGGAATCCCGGCGTCAACCATGCGCGCGATTTCGGAGAACTGCAATACGTTGCATTATTCCGACTATCGCTTCGACGAATAGCGCCAAAAGCTTACGGAAAGACAGCTGAGAAAGGCTCAGTATGCTCGCTAGCACACATGTTGGAGTCGGCGTAGCCGTATCCCTCGCCATTCTGCAACCTGAAACTATTCCAGGTTGTGCTTTTGCAATTGTTGGGGGAGCTTTTGGCGGCCTGCTCCCAGATTTTGATCAGAACGATGAAGATGTTAACAAAGGAATTATTGGCGGCATAATCTCGTTCGCTGTTATCCTTGCAGCTGTATTCTGTGCTGACTATTTCATTGATCTAGGTTTTATTCAGGCAATTAAGAGCGATGTCGGGTTATGGTCAATAGCGGGAGCGGTAGTGTTTGTTGCAACTACCATACTTGGAATCACACAGAAACATCGAACCTTCACCCATTCTCTTTTAGCAATCATTCTTTGGTCTGGCGCCGCTTACATAGCATGTAAGAGCATCTCGTACGCTATTGCCATAGGACTTGCAACACATGTAATTCTTGATTTGCTCAACAAACGGGGAATGACGCTTTTCTTCCCCATAAAGAAACGTTTATGCCTGAACCTTTGCCCTTCAAATGGCGTAGCCAATACCGTATTAAACATCACAGGATTAATTGTCTCAATCGCATTAGGCGCAATCCTTGTTGTTCGCGCTCTTGCAGACGGTGGATACGGAATACTCACACAATCATCACTCAGCGAAGCTGCATTCCTCGGGTTAACAAAGTTCCAGCTTTACCTAATAGTTGTAAATACGCTTGCATTCATTGTTAATTCGATTCTGTTCTTGTTTTGCTACAAAACCTCAAGCGTGAGTCGAGGGGTATTCATCACTGGAGACATAGTGGTGCTAATGGCCGCCGCAGGAGGTCCGCTTGGCATGCTACTCTCGCTATTCGTTACAAATGGTCTTGCTCATAGAAAACATCCCGACGTGAAGATTATTAGACCAGGAACTTATGGCAATTGGATGGACTTCATGATCGCAGTGTCACTCTGTATATTCTGGGCACTCGTCTGCATTGTCTCTATGAACCTTTTCGGTCTTGACGAACAATGGGGGATCAATCCTGATTTATCGTCTCATATCCCACTAATTGTTGCATTCCTATCAATAAATGCTCTGACATTTTTGTTATTCTTCCTCGATCGAAATAACATCAGGAGGAAATTCGGCATCAAAGATGCCGGGCTGATTTTCATGTCTTTTATTGGGGGCGCACTTGGCGGATTGCTTGGAATGGGGATAACAAACACAAAGATGGGAAGATTGTATTTTGCATATGGGCTTCCAGTCATTATGGCAATGAATATTGCAGCCGTCGCTTTTATTGTGTTTGCAGGAATCGCTTGATTACTTTGACGACCTGGGAATCAGCATCTTTCCAAATACTAACAATGCTTCCACCTCGAAACTATGTCGCTCTGAGGTGGAAGCAGGTCAGATAATCCGCAGTAGAGTTTCGTCCTTGAATCGCTAGCCTTCCCCTAGTCCCACATAATCGCGAGTTGGTGCACATCCTTGCTGCCGCAATTCGGACAACCAGACTCCAGGATCTCCGCGACATACGCATCGATCTCCCTTTCGGAGACCGGCTTGCGATCATCCACGAACTCGAACCTCGCGCCGCACGCAGGGCACTCTTCCGGCACCACGGGCAGCATCAGCTCAAAATCATCTTTGCCAACGAAGAACCTCACAACCCCGCCCCCGATAAGCTTTCCGCACTCAGGGCAGCGGTAGAACGCATGCTCGTCCACGGTATTCACATCCAGAGGAAAATCCTTGGAGAGCAGCTGCCTGGCGATCTCGCCAAACTCTCCCCTGGCGATGCACTCGCGCGTCTCCTCAACATTGAGGCTCATCAAGCCAGCGCCAACCGGATAATACTCCTCCACACCACAGCTTTTGCAATACCAACCATTTCCAGCTCCCATTTCAACCTCCTAACTAACAAAATCAATGCAATTGTAGTTTATCGGAGAAGTCGCGCGCATCTGTCCCATTTGATGGACAGGATCGCATCAACCCTCCCCCTCCCCACGCGGCAGATAATCCTCTACCCTTTGTCCATTGTTGCTTCTATAATCAAAATGGAACGATGAAGGCCGCCGCGGGCGCCGCGCAGCCGCCGCAACCACTGGAAAGGAGCCCCGATGCTCACCCAGAAAGAGAACTTCCTCGCAACCATCGGCAAGGGCGGTCAGCCCGACAGGCTCGTGGCCTGCTGGGAGCCCATGCGCCCGATCGGCGGCGACCCGGTGTTCAAGTTCGTGCGCGGCAACCGCGTGCGCGGCACCAACTCCTACGACCGCTGGGGCACCTACATCATGTTCCCCGAGGACGCGCCCGCCGCGATGCCGCTGATCACCCCCGAGAACGCCGTCATCAAGGACATCGAGGAGTGGAAGGAAACCGTGAAGGTCCCCGACCTGCGCGCCAACTGCTCCGAGGGCTGGGAGACCGCGCAGGCCAACAAGGCCGCCATCCCCGACGACCTCCTCTCGATGACCATCATGGGCACCGGCCTCTTCGAGCAGATGCACATGCTGATGACCTTCGAGGATACGCTGTGCAGCTTCCTCACCAACGAGGACGAGGTGCACGAGCTCATCGACGCCATCACCGAATACCGCCTGGAATACATGCGCCTCATCGTGGAGAACCTGCACCCCGACATGATCGTCTCCCACGACGACTTCGGCACCAAAAACGGCCTCTTCCTCTCCCCTGAGGTCTGGCGCGAGTTCTTCAAGGAGCCCTACCGCCGGCTCTACGACTACCTGCACGCCAACGACGTGATCGTCATGCACCACGCCGACTCCTTCGGCGAGCCGATCGTGGGCGACCTGGCCGAGATCGGCGTCGACGTGTGGCAGGGCGTGCTCCCCACCAACGACATCGTGCGCCTGACCGCCGAGCTCGACGGGCGCATGGCCCTCATGGGCGGCATCGACTCCGTCATCGACCGCGCCGACTCCACCGAAGCCGAGATCCGCGCCGAGACGCGCCGCGCGCTCGACGCCTACGGCGAGCTGCCCAACTTCATTCCCAGCTACACCTACGGCGGCGTGGGCATGCTCTTCCCGCACGTCGAGCCCATCATCTGCGACGAGATCCACCGCTACAACCTGGAGCGCTTCGGCATCGCGTAGCCGCGCCGCCGCGGGCCCACCCCTGCCAGAATTCACTCGGCAAGGTGCAAAAAAATCGACTTGTGCACGATTTCGGCATTTTTCCGTCGACAAGGTGCAATTATTTCGACTTGTGCACGGTTTTTTGCGAAACCTTGCTGCCGCAAAAACGGACAACCGCCCTGACCTGCGGTTTTGTTGAAACAGACATCGTGTTTTCGAATCCGCGAAGAAAAAATCGTGCACAACTTGGATTTTTTGCAGTCGGGTTGTCGCAACTCTAACGCTCACGCGGCTGCATCACGAAAGTACCCTCTAGAACCCAGTCCCGAAAGTCCATTCCTCGAGCTCTTGACGCAACGCAAGTCGCTGGGAGGTGTGACCAACGATGCTCCTCCGCATCGGGCGCTTCATCCGACGCGCAACCTCGCGTGCAACCACCTCGAAGCGATCCATGTCAAGCACTTGAGCGCTTGTGACCGTCAGCACGCGCCATCCCATCCGCTCGATTCCGATGGCGCGTCCGAAGTCGCTCCTCATGCGCGCGGCGTCCGCATGTACCTCGCCGTGATACTCGATGTCGAGTTTGTGCTCTGGCCAGCAGATATCCCCTTCACAGTAGCTCCTCTGCGCCACCATCCGCGCTTCGTCGTCCAAGTCGATATGCGCATTCATCACTGGCCTCTCAAACCCATAGCCGCCGAGCGCACCAGGCAGAGCGAGCAAGAGGCAAGTCATGGTTTCCATTGGCGAACGCGATCCTTCGACGACATATTTCAAGGCTCGCAAAGCGTTTCTAAGCCCAGGCACCCTGCTCGATGCTGCCAAAAGCGTTCCGATTCGCTCTGTGTTCGTCAATGGTGCCACTCTTGTTGTGCACGCATCGCGATGGCCGCGCCTCGAAATCCCGCGCGGATCCAAAACGTATTGGCCGCACAATTCGCAGCCAAGAGCAACGAGTTGCGCAATGCTCAGTTGCGATGCCATCTGCAAAAAGACAAGCTCCGGGGACGAAACCATCATGTCGCCAACGCGGTAGAAGGCATTATCTGGTGTGGCGGAACTCCAAAGATGACAGTTCGTTGAACGCGAATCGCGGCGCGCATTCCGACTGAACACCAGGATATCAATTGGCTCGCCAGGCGTCCTGAAAGTCTCCGGAACGCACTCGAGCACGTCGTATTTCCGGGCGGCGCATTCCTCTGCGCTGCTCGAATTCGAAGGCTGTCCGATTTCCGAGTCGAGCGGGAAGTGCATCCTCCAATACGACAAAGCCGTACCATGTGACACAAAGGCCTTCATGGGCATCCATCCTTTTGAAATCTGAAGAGCTCGCTGGCGGATGGCCAGCAAGGGTTCGAGAGAAGCCCTATTATACCTCACGCGCTTGCTGCTGCAATAATTTCGACTTGTGCACGATTTCGGCATTTTTCCGTCGACAAGGTGCAATTATTTCGACTTGTGCACGGTTTTTTTGCGAAACCTTGCTGCCGCAAAAACGGACAACCGCTCTGACCTGCGGTTTTGTTGAAACGGGAACCGCGTTTTCGGATTCACGCATAAAGAATCGTGCACAACTTGGATTTTTTGCATTCGCACCGGCACCACACGGAAATACGTGCAAATCACCAAATTCTGATCACAGGTCGCTGGGTGCAAGATGGTGCCGCAGCAAACAAAAGCTGCTATACTATATCGAAAACAATCCTAGAGAAAGGAAAACCATGGAAATGCAATTCTACCGTTGCTCCGTATGCGGCCAGATGATCGCCATCGTCAAGAAGACCGGCGCGCCTGTGATGTGCTGCGGAAAGCCGATGGAGCAGATCACCCCCAACACCGTCGATGCCGCCGGTGAGAAGCACGTCCCCGTGTGGGAGTTCGACGGCAACAAGGTTCTCGTCACCGTCGGCGAGGTCGAGCACCCCATGACCGAGGAGCACTACATCGAGTGGGTGGCCCTCAAGTCCAAGTTCGGCAACCAGCGCAAGGCCCTCAAGCCCGGCGACGCTCCCAAGGTCTGCTTCACCGTATGCGAAGGCGACGAGGTCGAGGCCGTATTCGCCTACTGCAACCTGCACTCCCTCTGGCAGGGCTAGGCGCTGCGTGAGCGCGCACCCGAGGCGCGCTGCCAGCACTCCCTCCTCGCAACGCAACGGGGCCCCTGATCGCTCAGGGGTCCCGTTCTTGTTGAGCTTGCGATTCGCCTGCTGGCCTATCTGCTGGCCTACTCGTCGTCCTCCTCGCGGCGACGGCGCTTGAAGAAGAACGCGATCAGCCCTGCGAGCACTGCCGCTGCCGCAACAACCGCAACCGGAATCCAGTTGAAGCCTCCGCCCTCACCGCGCTTGTCCGGGCCGGGCTTCTCGGGCTCGTCGACCGCCTCTGAGGTGGCATCGAACCTGATGGGCTTTCGGGCCAGGCGCTGCGCGCGGCTCTCGCGGCGCTTGTTGTCGGGCTTGCTCGGCTTGGTCTGCTGATCCTTCTTGTTGACCTTGACGTAGGTCTTGCCGAAGTTCGAGACCACGTTCGCCACACCGTCCTTCGCGCCCAGGTTGGCCACGTACGGCTTGCTCGGCTTGCCCACGTCGCCGTCGGCGTTGATGTCGAGGTTCTGCGATGTCGACTTGCCCTGGACGGCGCCGGTGGAGGTGATGCTGAGGTCGCCACCAGCCGTCGCGTTGACGTTGGTCGACGGGCTCGTGAGCGCGAGGCTCGTGTCGCCGCTGGAGTTGGTGGTGAGGTTGTCGGCGTTCACGTCGAGCGGGTTGTCGGCGCTGCCGATGTTGCCGCCGGCCTTGATGTTCGCGTTGTCAGCCACGACGCCCGCACCGTTGTTGCTGTCGGTGACGTCGCCGGCAGCGGTGAGGTTGGTGGCGCTCTCAGCCACCACGGTGCCGATGTTGAGGCTGCCATCGCTCTCGGCGTTGACGTTCTGACCGTAGGCGTTGAGCTCACCCGCATCCACGTTGATCGGGTCGCTCGAGCTGCCCACGTTGCCGCCGGTGCTGGATACGCTCACGGTGTTGCCCGAGAGGTCAGCGCCATCGCCGTCGTTGTTGATGTCGATGTCGCCAGTGGCGGCGAGGCTGATCTCATCTGCCGCGATCGGGCTGGTGGTGAGGTCGCCGAGGTTCTCGACGTTCACGGTGCCGAGGCCGCTGCCGTTGTCGCTCACGTTGAGCTGGCCGCCCACGTCGGTGGACAGGGCGTTGCCGCTAGTTCCGAGGCCATCAGCCGTCACGTTGAGGTCTCCTCCGGTGGTGATGGCGGGCTCGGCCAGGCCGGTCTCGACCTTGGTCTGCTCGAGCTCGGCGTTGGCCATGTCGAGAGCCTGCTCGGCCTCCGCGGCTGCCTGCTCGGCGGCTGCGAGGTCGGCGGCCTCCTGCGCGGCGGCGTCTGCAGCAGCCTGCGCCTCATCGGCCGCATCCTGGGCCTCGACAGCCAGCTGCGCGAGGAGCTCGTCGGTCACTTCGCTCGGATCGATGCCGAGCTCGGTCGCAATCTCCTGCTTCAGCTGCTCAAGTGCCTCCTGAGCGGCCTGTAGCGCCGTCTGAGCCGCGTTTACGGCTTCCTCGTCCTCGGAGCCAGCCAGCTCGTCAAGAGCCGTCTGAGCGGATTGTACGGCCTCCTGCGCCGCTGCGAGGTCTGCCGCGGTCTGCTCGGCATCGGTCACTGCGGCCAGCGCCGCATCGGCCTTGGCTTGCTCCTCCGCCGCACGCTGCGCGAGCAGCTCGTCGGTCACGTCATCCGGGTCGATGCCCAGCTCATCGGCGATCTGCTGCTTGAGCTCGTCGAGCGCGTCGTTGGCCTCGTTGGCGGCCTGCTGGGCTGCCTGGGCCTCATCGCGCGCGGCCTCGAGCTCATCGAGTTTGCGCTGGAGCTCCGCGGCCGCTGCCGCTGCAGCCTCGGCCACGGCGGCCTTGTCCTCGGCGACCTGCCTGTAGGCCTCGACCTCGGCCTCGAACTCCCAATACGCATCCTTGGCGTCGTTCTCGGCATCCTTCGCATCGGACAGCTCCTGCTGCGCGTCGGCCAGCTCCTGCTGCGCCTCCTCGTTGGCCCTCTGGACCTCGTCGGCAATGTCGCGCGCGGCCTTGGCAAGGTCGTCGAGCAGTCCGACAGTCACCTGGTCGACCGCGAAGCCGAGCTCATCGGCGATCTGCTGCTTGACCGCATCGAGCGCATCCTGGGCGGCCGCGATCTTATCCGCGTCGCCCTCCTCGATCGCATCGGCCAGAGCCTGCTCCGCATCCTTCAGATCCTGCGCGCGCTTCTCGGCGGCGCTGGCCTCGGCATCGCGATTGGATGCGTCCAGCGCTGCTATGTCAGCGGCTTGCTGCGCATCGTCGAGAGCCTTCTCGGCCTCGTCCCTTGCCTCCTGGGCCGCTACGTAGGCGTCGAGGAGATCCTGCAGCGCAGCCTCGCGCAGCCTTGCGCTCTCAGCGGCGCTCTCGGATTGCTCGGCCGCGACGCGGGCCTCTGCCAGCAGCTCGGCGAGCTTGCTGACCACGTCATCGGTGTCGGCGTCGGTCAGGCTGCCGTTCTCGACCACGAGGTTGGCCTCGCCACCGGCCGTGATCGCGCCGACGCGCATGTCACCGTCGACCTCGGTGAGGTTGACATCCTCGCGCGCAACCGCGTTGACGGTTGCCTCGGCGCTGCTACCCTCGCCGTTGGTGTCGATCTCGAGCGGCTCATCTGCGGTGCCGATGCTGCCGTTGGTCGCGATGATCGTCACGCCCTCGGCGACGATGTTGGGATCGGTCTCGCCATCCGCGCGGACGTCGGTGAGCGAGGCAGCCGTCAGCGCGACGGTGCCATCGGCCTCAACGATGTCGACGCCGAGGTTGCCGCTCTTCTCGGTGATGTCCACGTTGCCGCCGGACATCGCGTCGAGCTTGCCGGTCTCGCGCTTGTCGTAGTTGGCCACCTGCTCGTAGCTAACGTCCCACGTGGTGGTGAACTGGCCAGACTCCTCATCGAAGGCGACCTTCGGCGTCGCGCCGCTGGTCACGTTCTCGATCGTGCCGACCACGGTGTCGTTGACCACGCCGGTCTCGATGACGATCGGGCCGATGTTGCCGCTGGCCTCGAGGTCGATGTTGCTGCCCTGGACGTTGACGATCTCACTCGCGTCGCCCGCGATGGAGCCGTCCTCGTTGACGAGTGTGACATCGCCGAGCTGCGAGACCACGTTGCCAGCCGTCATGGTGCCGGTGCGCTGGACGATCAGGATGTCGCCGAGGTTATCGACGTAGGCGGAGCCGGTGGACTCGCCGACCAGGACTGCGAGGTTGCGGAGGTCTTCGACCCTGCTCGGATCGGCCTCGGGATAGGTGGTGTTGCTCCAGGCGTCCTGCTCGAGGGCCTCGAGGTCCTCGGCGGTGATCAGCTCGGAGACGATGGTTGCGAGCAGCGCGTCGTCGACCTTGCCCTGGGCCTTCTGGCTGTCGAGCCAGGCTGCCAGCGCCGCTGCGTCGCCGGAGGCGATGATGTCGTCGACCTTCTCGGCCACGGCCTCATCGAGCTCCGCTACAGCCTCTGCGTTCTTGGCGAGGTGCGCGACCAGCCAAGCCGCGAGGTTATCGGTGTCGGTGAGGGTGCTCTCGGCGTATGCCTCGCGTGCAGCCTCGACGATCGCCGCGGTCTCCTCTTCGGTGAGCTCGGTCTGATTCTCGCTCTCGGCGAGCTTGGCCGCGGTCATCTCGGCCACGAGGGTCGCGATGTCCTCATCGGTGATCAGCTCGCTCACGAGCGCCGCGATGGCCGCGTCGTCGATCAGGCCCTGCTCGATCTGGCGGGCCAGCCACTCGGCGAATCCAACCGCATCGCCCGCAGCGACGAGCGCATCGCACGGATCCGCAGCCGCAGCATCGAGCTGCGCGACCAGGTCGTCGCGTCCCTCGATCCTAGCGAGAATCCAGGCTGCCAGCTCGGCGGAATCGCTCGAGACGATGCCAGCGGTGACGGTCTCGCCAGGCAGGCTGCCCATG
Organism: bacterium; assembly: GCA_024698685.1. Lineage (GTDB taxonomy): Bacteria > Actinomycetota > Coriobacteriia > Coriobacteriales > CADBOM01 > RGIG5709. Next base: position 10,554 of record JAILQZ010000003.1, on the reverse strand, counting down.
TCGGTGCCGGTGTGGATGTTGCCATCCTCATCACGGCCAGTGGCATCCTGCGCGTTGACGGCCTCGATGCCGACGAGATAGTAATCGTTCGCGTGCGCGATGTTCAGCGCGTTGCTGCCGGGCAGGTCGACCACGAGGTAGTGATCGGCGCTGTTGATGTTGCCATCGGAGGTCAGCGTGAAGTTCGCGTTGGTGTCGCTGGTGAGCAGCTCGCCTACGATGCTGCCGGTGCCGATCACGTTGATCGTGGAGTCATCGCCGCCCTGGATGTAGTTGAAGCTGTTCAGGTTGCCAGCGCTCAGGGTCGCCTCGGCGCTCTCCCCTACCTTGACGTAGCTCTCGATCACGTTGTCATCCGCATCCACGCTCGGCACGCCGAGGACGTTGCGCTGGGCGATGAGCTCGAGCTTGCCCTTCTTGGCCACGTCGATCGTGTTGTAGATGATGTCGATGCTCGCGTCGTGGTGGTACTCCGCGCCCTGCGTGACGATCAGGCCATCGGGCAGCCTGACGGAGCCGTCAGTGGACAGCCACACCTCACCGGTGATGATGTCCGGCGCGCCCTCGAGCGTCTCGAAGTGAACCTCGACGTCGGTGCCCTCGGTGTACGGGGCGGTGGCGAGGCCGTCGCCGTTCTCGCCGATATCGGTGCCCACAGCGGTGATGATGAGGATCTCATCTCCCACGATGGCCGGGGTCGGATCGCCGTTGATGACGTGCGCGGGATGGAAGAGCTTCTCGCTATCGACGTAGCCGGGATCGTTCACCGTCACCGTGGTGCTCTTGCCCACGATGTTGGAGAGCTTGTAGGTGCTGCCGAAGTTGGAGACTGCATCCCACTCTACGCCCTCGCCCGGAACCACGTTGCCATCGGAGTCGGCCATCGTGCCCGTGTAGGGCGCCGCGCCCATCGTGTACTCGAGGAACACGAGCTCGTTGCCCACGAGATAGCGCGTGACGGTGAGGTAAGTGGTGCCTTCGTGGATGACGTTGAAGGTCTCGGTCCTGGCGGGCAGGATCGTGCCGTCGTCGAGCAGCTTGCCCTCGATCACGGTGCCGTCGTCGAGCTTCGAGGTCGCGATGCCGTGGACGATGTTCTCCTCGGGATTGCCCTTGACTGCGACGTAGTCGAGCGAGCCGGCGGGCATCACGAAGTAGCGGCCGTCGGCCGAGCGCGCGACGTCAGGCGTGAGCACCTCGAGGTAGACCTTGGTGCCGGGCTCAAGCGTGATCGTGGACGCGTTATCGTTGGCGCGGGTGCGGGCCGGCGTCGTGATGATCATGCTCACGTCGTTGGCGTTGGTGTCCTCGTTGTAGACCGTGAAGGTGAACGTCTCGGGATTATCCGCTGGACGATACCATGCCTGCATGGGCGAACCCACGGCGATGTACTTCTTGAGGTTCTCCTCCTCGATGCCGCCGATAGCCGCGAGGGCCTTGAACGCGAGGTTGGCCTTCTCCTTCTGAGCGTCGGTCATGGCGTTGGCCATCTGGCGCGACAGCCACTGCGGGTAGTTGGCCGCGTCGTTGAGGGCGTTGAGCGCCGCCTGGGCGCGCGGCTTGGTGTCAGCGTACTCGTCTTCGAGCAGCGCCATGTTGATGGCGAACAGCTGGACGGACAGCGTCGTGTTGGCATCGTCGCCGATCTTCGTGGTCCAGAAGCTGCTGTTCTCGTCGTCCACACCGCTGAGCAGGCTCGAATCGATGTAGGCCTTGAGCAGGGCGACGAAGGAGCTATCCCACTCGGCGGTCGTGAAGTCCACGGCGCCGAACTTGGTGTCGAACCACCTCACGAAGCCCTCGAGATCGGTGGGCTCGCGGAAGTAGTAGGTGCCGTCGATCGCGATGTAGAGCGACTCGGTGATGCGATAGCCGATCCTTTCGGAGCTGGTCTCATTGGCCCATGCGGTGTCCTTCGGAAGCTCGATCGTCTTCACGGGAATGTCGCCGATCGCGCCGATGATGGTGACCTTGGACTCGGTGGCATTCGTGGAGGAGATGTCGGATCCGAGCTGGTTGAGGGTCAGCTTGTTGATGACCGACACAACATCGCCGTTCTTCACGAAGCTCTGCGAGAGGATGGCATCGGTCGGGACGAGCTTGATGTAGTTCAGCTCGAGCGTGTGCACGTACGGGTGGATGAAGACCTTCTTGTAAAGGTTGGACGAACCCTTCTTGGTGCCGACGCAATAGGCGAATGGCACGCCCTGTTCCACGCTCCAGGTGGTGTCGACCTTGGGGTTGTCCCCGTTGCCGTTCTTGCCCCTGACGGTGAATGCGGTGAGCTCGTTCTTGGGGGTCTCCGTCCAGATGACGTCGCGCAGGTAGTCATAGAGGTACTTGACGTCGGGATAGTTCTGGTACTCATACGAGCCTTGCGCCACTTCCCAATCGAGGTACACGTAGCCCGTGGTCGCATCGCGCATGATGGCGCTGAGGTTGACGCCCTCCTGCATCGTGATGCTTATGATGCCACCCAGCGAGTCGAACGCCTTGTCCACGTCCATGTAGTAGCCGGAGTAGTACACGCCGGTCTCGCTATCGGTGTAGCTGCTGACGCCGGTGATGATGTTCTCCCGCAGGCTGTCGGAGTAGGTGACGTAGACTCCCTCGCGAGCGAGCGTGACCTTGGCCTTGACCGTGGAGATGGAACCGAGGAAGTTGCCAATCTCGATGGTATCCGGGGTCAGAAGGAGGTTGGCGACCATCGTATCCGGCCTGCCATAGCGCTGGTAGCCGTTGCTGTCGACATCGCCCTTGGCTCCCCTCTTGAGCAGGTAGCCGATGAAGTTGGCGCCCCAGATCTCGCTCCATGCGTCGCCCTTCATGTCGTCGGCCACGCTCGTGTTGAGGAAGTCGGTGACGCTTCCGGAGCTCGGCAGGGCAGCGCCGATCTGATAGGTTGCCACGACATCCGTATTCGGGTCGTATGCGATCAGGTACACGCAGTTCTGGGACTCGACCGTAGTCGTCCTCTCGAGCTCGGCTATGGCGGTCTGCGCCTCCACGGTTCCAGCCTTGAGGCGGGTGAAGAGCCACATCGAGAGCAGCGTCTCGTTAGTGATCGTCTTGCCATCCGGGCTGAAGCCAGCCGTGGGATAGAGCGCTACCTTGAGGTCGTCGTGCGTGAGCAGGCTGACGACGATCTGCTCCAGATCCGAAGTGTAGATGTTATCCAGAGCCCAGGCTCCAACCGCATCTGCATTCCCCTCGCTGACGAGGATGGAAAGGCTGCTGAAGTCGTAGTCGGCCTGGATGAGCTTGTCCTCGTTCTCGGGGAGCAGCAGGCGCTCGGCGATGAACCTCGCGAGCTCGTTGGCATCGCCGTCGATGAGGGCATCGACCTTGGCATCGAGATCATCGGAGTCGGTGTACTCATCGCGCTCGAAGAGCGATGCGACGAGCTGCCTGAGCGCTGCGCGATCGAGTCGGCCGTTGCCGCCCTGCTTGTCGATCCAGTCGAGGAGCTCGATGCACGACATCTCATCCATGAAGTCATTGAGGTAGTAGCTGAGCTTGTCGCCGTACTGATCCAGCTCGACGATCTTGGCCTCGTCGACTTTGGAGAGCCTGTCAAGCAGCCATTCTCCGAAGCTGTCCCTCGCAATGATCTCCTTCGCGATGGCAAGGCGAGTCTCGGCGGAGACGCCGCCCTCGCGCTCGAGCGGGGCATCCGCGGGAAGGCCATAGCCGCCCTTGACGACGATCGTCTCGTAGTCATCGTCGGTGAAGAGCATGTCAAGGTATGCGAACGCGTCCTCCGAGCCGAGCTCGTCGATCATCCACTCCCAAGCCTGCCTGCCCGTGAAGCTGCTGTCTTCGAGCTGGGTGGAGAGGAGGAAGCTGTAGCGCGAATCAGCATCGGCAATTCTCGCGTCGAACTCAAGCGTGCCGTAGGCAATGCGGCCAGTGATCCATTGCGCGAGCTCGACGGTCGGCCCGTTCTGGATCTTCTCCAAAACGATTGCGACGAACTGCTCGTTGGACGAGTACTCCTCAGGCCAGACAAGCGATGCAACGAATTCCATCAGCCTTTGATCGAAGGGCTCGTCGCCTTCGACATGCCTCTTGAGGTAATCCGCGAGCGCCTTGTAATCCTTGTCGGTCATTTCCTCCTTGATGTAGTGGGAGAACTTGCCGTAGTCGTCGATCTCATCGAGGATGGAGGCGTTATCGCTGTCATTGAGCTTTCCGAGCAGCCACTCGTTGAATCCGCTCCAATCGGGCAGGATGTCCACGACGCTGGTTGCGGTGGTCGTCTCGCTCGGGACGAGATGACCGTCGTAGTCCTCATCGGTGAGAAGGATGTCGACGATCTCGAGGAGTCGGCTCGCGCTGAGCCCCTCGTCCGCGATCCACTGCTTCAGCTTGCTGGCGTTCCGCCCGAGAGCGTAGCTGAGGGAATTGGGCGAACTCTTGCCGAAGGCTGCGCCGAACATGTAGGTGCGGCCCTGGCCGACGAGCTCGTAGATCTCGATGCCAGCGGACTCGCCGTTGGAGATGGTGAGCAGCTTCGAAGCCGTGAGCTCGACCTCGGTGGTCTTGCCTCCGCTGGTGTCGTAGACGACGATCTTGTGGTCGGGGCTGTTGGTCAGAACGAAGCTCTTGAGCCATGCTCCGCTGATCGACGACATGAGGATGTCGAGCGAGGAGTCCTCGGCGACGGTGATGATGCCGGTATCGAGGTCGATCGTCACGCCAGGACCGAGCGTCGCGACGAGGTGGTTGTCGACCACGGAAATCGCGTAGTCGGAGAACGTGACGTCGATGCCGCCCTCGATGACGCGGACAACCACGCCATCGGCATCGGTGTGGATGACCGCGCCGTTGGGCAGCAGGAAGGTCCTGTCATCCTCAGTCTCGCTGACGAGGTAGGTCTTCATCGTCTCGTAGTCGAGCGTGACCTGGGAGTTCAGCGCCACGAGAACGTCGGTGGCGTACTCGAGCGTGCCCGGGGTGGGCATCGAGATGACCTGCGTGCCGGGCTGGCGGTAGATCGTCATTGCGGTGTCGATGACGACGTTCGTTACGTTGCCGCCCACGATGTTGCCGACGATAACCTCACTGTCGCGCGGAGCAGCCGCTGCAGCGTCGCCCTCGACCAGCAGGATATCGGTGACGATGAGCCAGATGTCGTTGAAGGCGTTGATCGAGTTGATCGGCGCTTCCCCATCGAGCGTGGACAGGTAGAGGCTCAGGCGCGCGTGCTCGCCATTCTCGGTTTCGTAGCTGCCGGTGACGTCCTTGGCGCCCTTCACGGTGAACTTGTGGGCCCAGATCGGGGCGACAGGGAATCCGAGGTTGGCGGTGGACACCGAATCCTTGGCCGCCAGGAGGCTGCCGGGATTCTTCTCATCGGCCCACACGAAGCTTACCGAGCCGGTCTGGTTGGGGATGAGCCCGTTGATGATGACGTTGGCGCCGGTGTAGGTCGTCACGGTGATCTCGGGACGTACCGGGCCGTTGTTCTCGCCACCCGCAACACCGGTCTTAATCGCGTTGTAGCTCGTGCCGTTGACCTTGGGCTTGAGGTAGTTGGCGTTCTCAGTGGTGATGGCGCTCAGCTGAACATCGAGGTTCGTGTGGTTGAAGATGCGCACGTACGGGATCATGTTCTGGTCGAACACGCTGCCCGCGACGGCCTCGTTGGTATGCATTCCGTAGAGCTCGCGGGTCATGTCGAGCGTGCCCTTGAGCGGGTTGGAGATGTTGCCGAAGACGATGGTGTCGTCGACCCTGTTCCAGATCTTGCGCTCGCCGCGCAGACCGACGGCACGGATTTCAGGATCTGCATCGGTGCCGGCGATATCGATGACGATGCCGGCCGCAGCGTCGCCCACGTAGTAGGCGTTGCCCGAACCCTGGGAGATGTTGGCAGCGACGTTCTTGGGCTTGCTGGTGTAGTGGTACACCTTCGCGAAGAAGGAGGATGCGTAACCATCCGAGCTGGGCTTGTACCTCAGGCTGTTGCGCGAGATGATGTCGATGTCGGCGCCGAGGATGGTGGCGTCGGTCAGGTTGACGTTGGTGGTGAAGGACGTGACGTCCTTGTTCATGTAGGCGTGCGAACGACCCTCGCCCGCGGCGTAGATTACCGTGTTGGAGTTGGCGAGGACGTTCTGGTTGCTGGAGCCTGCGCCGTCCTTGGCGATCTTCGGAGCGGAGATCGACCTCACGGCCACGGTGTCGTAGCCGCGGATGATGGCGTTGGTCACGGTGGTCGCGTTGTCGATGTGCGCGAGCAGGCTGGTGTACGCCCTGACGCCCGCACCGACGCCGGCGCCGTATGCGTAGGTCCTATCGATGACCTTGACCGTCGAGCTGTACGACTCGAGCGTCACGTAGCGGCCGACGATGTTGGCCTTAGCGCCAGCTGCATCGCCCACGTTGACGTTGCCGTACATGCTGATCTGGGTGTCGGTCTCGGAATCGGGATCGGCTCCCAAGCCGCGCGCATCGCTGCTCGCGTTGTTGTAGAAGTACCTCATCGAGGAGTCGGCGGCGATGTTGATCTTTCCGAAGGTGTTCTCGATGGTTGCTCCCGCCCCAACCGTGGTGGTGGCGCTGGAGTTGATGCGGGCTTCCGTCCTGACCGTCGAGGTGCCCACGAGCGCGCCAGAGGTGACGAGGCTCTGGTTGGTGATGCAGTCATCATCGCCCGCGATGGACTTGATGGCGATGAGGCCCTCGCCCTTGGCGATGATCTTCGCGCCAGCACCGACGGTGGCGGCCACGGTGCGGTTGACCGTGTTCTTGGCCTTGATCGAACCCTTGCCCGACCAGACGCCCTTGGCGTCCGAGCTGCTGATGGTCTCCTGCTTGACGTTGCCGCGCGCGGAGATCTCGATGGCCTTGCCGGCGATGATCTCGGCTCCCGTGCCGATGGAGGCGTTGGTCGTGGTGGTGGTCACGGCGTTGGAGTAGGTCTTGTCCACGGACACCGTCAGTGACAGTGCGCTGCTCTTGGCGTTCGATACGGTCTCGGGCTTGGAGATGGCCTTGACGGTGATGTCCTTCGCCGCGTTCAGCTTGGCGGCATCGCCGATGGTGGCGTTGGTCGCGAAGTTGACCGTCGAGGTGAAGAACACGTCGACCGTCGTGGTTATCAACGAGAACGAGCTTCCGCCCTTGACCTTGCCCTCGGCGTTGCCGTAGTTCTCGGCCTTGACGTTGATGTTGCCCTTGGTGGAGTTGATGACGGCGTTCTTTCCAACGGAGGCATTGGCCGTCTGAGCGCAATCGGAGGTGCCGAGATTCGCATATGCCTCCATCGACTTGACGTTGATCGAGCCGATTCCGCCAGGATCTACGATCTCGCCATTGACGGAGGCTATGGCATAGCCCTCGATGTCGACGTCGTTGGTCGCGTTGAGCGTGAGACCGCCGACCGACGCATCGACGAAGTCGGACGAGGAGGCTTCGGCGAGGAGGTCGCCGCAGATCCAGCCGAGTGTGATTCCGAATGCGCTCTTAGCCGTTGCGGTGGAGTTGGCGTAGGTCTTCGCCTTCACGCTTGCGGAGCCGACGTTGTAAGTCGTGCTCGTGCTGCCAGCGCCGGTCACGTAGGCCATGTTGGTGGAGGTGCTGTTGGCCTTGGCGGTGTTGACGGTGATCTCTCCTGCCAGCGTGATGCTCACGTCCTTGCTTCCAGCGCCGGCGGAAGAGCCCACCGTGGAGGTCGTATCGATGCGATCGTTGCTCTTGCCGAGCTCGGAGAACACGCTGAGCTTGCCATCATTGGTGTTGAGCTCGCCAGCGAAGGTGCTGAACGCCGACTGATTCACGCTCTGCGTGGAGATGATGCTGTTGACGAGCACCTTGATCGCGCTGATGGTCACCTTGTAGGTGCGTCCCTCGGCCTCGGCCTTGGAGCTTCCCGTGGTGGTGATGGAGAGGTCGCCGGCAACATCGAGCTTGCCGCTGCCGGTGAGGCCCGCATTCGCGACGGTCGCGGTCTTGGAGCGCGCGACGTTGACATTGACGGAGAGCGCCGATACCTCGACGCCACCCAGCGGGCCGTTGCCCGCGAAGGAGTGGGAATCGTAGTTGGTGGTGATGCTCGTGACACCGACCTTGTTGTCCTTGCCGACGACGTCGAGGATCGCCTCGAAGGTGCCGCGCGCGCTGGCGCGGACGTCGGTCACGCCAACCTTGATGAGGGTGACGGTGACGAGCGGGACGATGGTGTCGGCCTTGGCGTAGGAGTCGGCATTGGTGGATACGCTGACCGCTCCGCGGCCGTTATCGCCGCAGGTATCGAGCGTGGCGCCGGTCACGATGGCGCGAACCGTGGCGTCCATGCGCGCCTTGCCGACGGAGACGGTGATGCTCAGCAGCGAGACATCGATGAGATCGCCGTCGCCGTTGATGGGCTCGCCGTCGCCGTTGCAATCGGGGCCGTTGACTCCGATGAGCGAGACCGCGCCGCAGCTGCCGTTGCTGTTCGGCAGGTTGAAGTTGGAGGCGACCTTGACCGCTCCGCCGTTGGTGACGATGTTGGCGTTCTCGATGCTGGCGATCTGCTCGGCATTAACGTATGCGAACGCGTTGTTGGAGGAGATCTTGGCGCCGGAGACCTGGACGATGCCGGAACCCATGACCGCATAGGCCGATGCGCGGCCGTTGGCCTCGACGTTGAGTGCGCCGTGGACGGTGAGCGTGCCGGTTCCGAGAACCTTGGCGTTGTTCACGGTGCTGTTCTCAGCGTAGGCCACGTTGACCGCAACGGCGATGAGCCCGTTGGCGGAGCCGATGCCGATCGCATTGGCGGTCGAGATGTTCGGGTTGGTCTCGCGTCCTGCGTAGACTCCCAGCGAGCCAACCGAGACTTCGGTTCCGGTCGGGTCGACGATCGCGCTGTTGTCGGCGGTGAGGTTGGAGACGAAGACGTTCACGCCAACCGCGATGAGGCCCACGTCGATGCCGAAGCACTCGGTGTCGGCCTTGGCCGAGAAGGCGCTATCGATCGCCGCGAATCCGTCGACGATGACGTTCTTCTGGAAGATGCCGGCGCGCAGGAGCGAGTCGTTGCTTACCACGAGCACGTTGGTGCCGATCGAGATTTCCCCGATGGAGATGCCCAGCGTGAGAGCCTGGCCCTTGGTCGTGACGCTGTTGCCGATCGTGAGGCTGCCCACATGCGCTTGCTTGTTGGTGCCGCTGGCTCCGGCAATGGCCTTGGTTACCTTGCCAGCGACCAACGGGGTGGTTCCCACGTAGGTGAGGATGGTCGGGTCGATGGTCGCCACGGCAACGCCGGCTCCGACGGCGAGCATGCCGATCGCGCCGCCGATGATGTTGGCGTGCGCCGTCACGGTTCCGCCCGAAGTGACCACGAGGCTGTTGACGTTGTCGAGCGTAGCGGCCTGGCCCACGAAGGTATGGACGGTCATGTGGTCTACCGCGACGGATACCGCGCCGTTGACGGAGTACTGACCAGCGGCGATGCTCGCCGCGAAGGTGGTGGCGTCGAAGTCGGCATCGGTGTGGACGGTAACCGTGCCGGTCACGTTCTTGACATCTGCGAGGCCGACGATTCCGGCGTACGCGACGCCGTTGCTGACGACAACGGCCACCGAAGCGCTAACCGCTCCACCCCCAACTGCGAGGCCGAAGGTGGCGGCAGCGGCAGTCGGGAAGCGCGTCTCGGCCTTGACGGTGACGTTGACGGCCTTGGTCACGTTACCCGCGAGGTACGCGTAGGCGTTGCTGTCGAGCACGAGGACGGCCACGCACGGCGAAATGCCGATCGTGCCGAGGCTGCCCGCAGCGCCCACGACGCGGACGCTGCGTCCGCTGAACACGGCGCCGAGGTTGCCGAGCTTGTCATCGCTCTTCTCTGAGCTGTCGCTCTTGATTTGCTCGTTGAACGCTGCATTGCGCTTAGCCTCGTCGGAACCCTCTGGGGCCGCGACCTTCTCGGAACCGGTCCAAGCGGTGATGTTCACGTCGCCCGTTGCGGTCAGCGTGGTGCCCGTCTCGGCATAGGCCACCGCATTGGCGTGGGTGATGCCGACGGCGATGGTAGTCGAGACTCCAGCCATTACGCCGCCCGAGGCGGTGAAGGCCATGAGGTCGAGCAGGAGCTTGCTCTCCGCATGGATGGTGATGTTATGGGCGACCACCTCGGAGCCCGTCGCCACGTAGGCGCGAGCGGTGTCGTCGCCCGTGATCACCGGGATGTCGGCGTTGCCGAGAGCGGCGGTTCCATCGGCCTGGAAGGCATCGTTGACGGTGCCCATGTCGACATTGTTGTCAAGCATGTAGTAGGTCTTGCCGGAGACAACCTTAGTATCCTCGGTTGGGATGTAGTCGTCGCCGACCTTCTCGTAGTATTTCTTGAGATCTGCGGCCTTGGGTGCGGAGACTGCCACATAGGATGCCTCGGGCTGGATGCCGCCGCCACCATTGGTGGGATCGACATGCGAAACGCCGTCGCCCTCGAACACGCTCGCGAAGTCGGTGCCGCTCAGCTTGGCGTCGATCGCCTTGCCGGATTTGGTCTGCTTGCTCGCGTCATCCTTGAAGACCGACGCGCAAAGGCCGTCCTCGCCA
>JAILQZ010000066.1 GCA_024698685.1 bacterium | reverse complement strand
GCCGCGATGGTGCGGAGGCAGTAACTATACGCCTCCTTCTCGGGGATGATCTTGCCGAATGCGGTCTCGACGCCGCGGTGCGTATCGACGTGTTCGAGCAATGCCATAACCACTCCTCTCAATTGGTTGCTTCATGGCGGGAGAACACCCGCTCTTTAGGCACATGGCCAGTCTGGCGTCATTCGGAGCGGCATCCAAGACTGCATTGTGTTGCCATATCGCAAAGGAAAGCCCTACAATGTGCAGGGTACAAAAACGTGCATCAATCGCTGGATTCATGCGTTCAACGACGTAGTGCGCAAAATCACTTGCGTGATGCACCATCAATCAGGAGGCCCCATGTACCTGAATGCAGACATCGTGTTCGACAACCTGCCATCGGAGATGAATGCGAGGATGGCGGGCCCCAAGGTGCTCGACCTGGCATTGCGCAGGCCCGAGCTCTACGAGAGCGGAGGCGCCATCTTCGAGGCCGACCGGCTCTACCTGATCAACTCCGACAGAGTGCCGCAGCGGGCGAGTGCCGAGCGCGGATGCGTGATCGTATGCATAGGAGACTCGCCCTTGCTCGAAAGATACCGCAAGAACTGCAGCGTAATCGTCATAGAACGGGATACGGACTTCTATCTGGCATTCAACACGCTCCAGCGGATCTTCGACAGCTATGACAAGTGGGAGACCGAACTGCGGAAAATAATAGACAGAAGCGGAAGCGTCAGCCAACTCCTGATGTGCAGCGAACCCGTTTTCGGGAATCCGCTATTCGCAATCGATGAGGATTTCAAGATTCTGGGCGCATCGATCGGTACGGCAACGCCATCGACTGGCAAGGGGCTTTCTGGGGGGAAGACCCTCGGGATCGATGAACTAGACAAATTCCTCGAGCTGCATGACCTATCGATGGACGAGCGTGAGCCACTCGTCCTGACGCTTCTCGACCAAACGACCCTGAACCTCAACCTCTTCGAATCCGACGTCTACTGGGGATGTCTGACCGTGCGTTACGAAAACCGGCCGTATCGCCCGAGCGACAAGCCGCTTATTGGGCAGCTCGGCAGGTTCGTTCTCATCGCAAAGCGGCAGCTCGCAGCCCGTTCACCCGAAGGCCTCGGGTCGCTGAGGCAAGCAGTTCAAGCCCTGGTAGAGGAACGTCCACTCGATTCCGTCGAGCGCGATGTCGTCGCAGCTGCGAACGACGGAAGGAGCTTCGTCTGCATCAGGTTGAAACTCTCGAACCAGCTCGAGCAGCTCCCGCTCGGGTTCGTGAGAAACGCGATCGAGGAGACGTTCCCCGGAAGCATCGTGTTCGAGTACCACCGAAATTCGGTTGTCGCCATGCTCGATGTCGGCAAATCGTGCGATGAAAGCTTCCGCGCAGCAATCGAGCATGGCCTCGAGCCATTCGTGAACGCCATGGCGATGGATGCCGGCATATCGAACCCTTACAACGACATCCTCGTGGCGAAATCGCTGTTCTTCCAGGCCAACCAGGCGCTCGACATAGGCCTGCTCTTCGAGCCAGCGAAGCGCCTGCACTTCTTCGAGGACTATGCGCTCCGCGCACTCGTGATGAGCTCGGTAAGCGATATGCGTCTGGAGCTGCACTATCCCGAAGGCCTCAGAAGGCTCGTCGAGCACGACGATGCGTCCACAACGAGCTACGTGGAAACACTTCGTGTGTATTTGGAGAACAACCAGAGCATCGCTAAGACGTCGTCGGATCTTTACGTGCACCGTTCGACCCTCATGGAAAGGCTCGCGCGCATCAGGAGAGAGCTCGGGCTCGACCTCGACGATCCCGACGTGCAACTGCGCCTTAGGATCCTCCTGAAGGCGATGCAATCGCGCACGGAGCTCAGGTCTGCACAAGAGCGGAATCAGGCATAGGAAAAGGGCCGGAGCGCCAGCGTTCCGACCCTTCATGCACGAGGTTTTGCGGAAGCTAATCTTCGATCGCCTTCAGGCGGGCGTCGATTTCGTCCAAGGCATCGGCGAGTTCCTTGGCCTGCGGGAAGCTGGCGAGCTTGCGCAGCGTCAGGCCCATGACCATCTTCATCTGCGGGTCGGTCGTGAATCCGGGGGAATACTCGGTGATAATCGCAGCGGCCTCGGGGCACTTCGCAAGCTTCTTGCACTTGTCATCGACGGAATACGGCATGGTGGCCTCCTTCTTCTTTCGTGTTTGGAACAACCCAGTTCGATTATCCAGGTCTCGTTTCACCAACCTGTCGAGGACGATTTTCCAGTGATTCTTCTTCAAAGGCTATCCTGAACAATGAAGGGAAACGAATGGCATCGACCAATCATTTTGTAGGGTTGGAAGAATACTTGAATAACGTCTTAGAAAGGCTTATACGGTTCTAAAGATAGCCCCTCGGCAACATGGTTGATGTCGAGGGGCTGTAGTTTTCAGCTGGGGAAATGTGCTCTTTCCCTTATTCCCACTCTATAGTTCCCACATTTCCAGACGGTGTTCTCTCGTCCAGCTCGTGTTAACCCGTGCGGCCTCGTCCGGATTTATTCCCCGAAATCGTGCTTCGGGGTGGTAGCCAGTTGGTAGCCAGAAAGTGGCTACCAGGGTGGTAGCCAGTGATGGGGAGTAAATGCCCGTGGTATGGGGAGTAAATCCATCTACCTGCGGAAACGGGTGGTAGCCAGTCCGCGTTTTGGGGCAAGTGGCTACCACCCCCGAAAACGCCATCAAAGCCGTTTTCTCCTCGCATATGGGGAGTAAAAGTTTTCCATAGGGGGAGTAAATGCGCTGACCTGCGGAAACGCCGTTTTCCGAAGGCCTCACGAAGGCCCAGTGGCTACCAGAGACGCGCTTGAGAAGGAGCCTCCCGGGTTTTCCGAGTCAAATTCAGATTCCGAGTAGGGTGCGATATATGGATTCGTCCGCGCTGCCGAACACATCGAACACAATGGTCATATCGGAGTCGTGCTCGTCGAGCCATGCGCGTGCCGTGTCCACGGCGATTTCTGCGGCCTTTTCTTGCGGGAACCCGAAGATTCCCGTGCTGATGCAGCAGAACGCGATAGACGCAAGGCCGTTCTCGGCAGCGAGGTCGAGGCAGCTGCGGTAGCACGATGCCAGCTGCATGCGGTGCAGGTCGGTCGGATGGCCGTTCGCGATGGGCCCGACCGTGTGGATGACGTTCCCGCATGGCAAGTTGTAGGCAGGCGTGATCTTGGCCGCGCCCGTAGGCTCCTCGTGGCCCTGAGACTCCATGATACGCGCGCAAGCGATCCGCAGCTGCACGCCGGCAAACGTGTGGATGGCGTTGTCGATGCAATGGTGCCCTGGCACCCAGCAGCCGAGCATCTGGCTGTTCGCGGCGTTTACGATGGCGTCCACCGCAAGCGTGGTGATGTCGCCGCGCCACAGGCGCAGGCGCGGATCATAAGGCGAGGGAACCGCGTCGTCCACAGTGCTCAGTCCCGCCTCGGCGATCATGCCCTGCAGCAGCTCGTCCTGCATCGCGAGCCACTCGTCGCTCGCCGGGATTGGCGGACGCGTGTTGACGAGCGCACGGAAGACGCCCCACAGCTCGCCGACGTCTTCCGTCTCCGGCGATTCGTAGCCGCGCTCGGCGCAGAGGCCGGCCACAAGGCCTTTCAGCAGCTCTCGCTTGCGGGCGTTATCCATCTTGCCCTCCCAGCAGATCACCTAAAACTTTGTCGATGTCGGCGTCGATCAGGACCGAACGGTCGCGGATGTCGGGATGCGCGTACGCTTCGCCGTAGTTCACGCAAGTATATACGGCATCGGGGTTGGCGTACGTGCGGCGCCAGAACGGGTACTTGATGATGACGGGCGTGTTCGCACCCACGCCGAGCTCCAGGTAGAGCACCTTGCCCATCTGGTGCGCTTCGAGGAAATCGCGGTAGCGTCCAGCCGCTGCGTGCCATCCCTCGTCCTCGACGAACGTGTCGTCGGCGCGCAGGTTCATGGCCATGGGCTTGCCGCATACGGGGCAATATGGCACGAGATCGGATGGCACGCGCATGCCGTGCTGCTCCTCTACCATGCACCTCACGGTCTCGTAGTTGTCGTAGGTCTTATCGTGGCACGGCACGCTGCACTGCCACAGGCCGTAGTCGCCCTGCGTGTAGTACAGCCGCTCCTTGGGGAAGCCCGCGCGCTGGAACTGGTGGTCGACGTTCGTGGTTAAGACGAAGAAGTCTTTGCCCTGCACGAGCCGCAGCAGCTTGGCGTACGTATCTTTCGGCGGTTCGACGTAGCGGTTGTACCAGATGTGGCGGCTCCAGTAGGCCCATTGCTCTTCGAGCGTCTGGAACGGGAAAAACCCAGCAGAGTACATGTCGCGGAAGCGGTACTTGGCGATGAAGTCGCCGAAGTAGCGCTCGAACCGATCTCCGGAGTACGTGAGCCCGGCGGCGGTGGAGAGCCCCGCGCCTGCGCCGACCACGATGGCGTCGGCGGCATCGATCGCATCGCGGAGCTCGGCGATCGACTGCTCGTAATCCTTCTTTTTCATATCGCGGCTCCTATCGCTTCACGATCGCCTGCACAGGGCACGCCTCCTGGCAGATGCCGCAGCGCAGGCAGTGGGACTGCTCGATCTTGTAGGGGCTGCCCGACGCGATACACTGCTCGGGGCAGGCGGCGACGCAGGTTTCGCACTCGATGCAGGCATCCGTGATGAAGAACGTACCGCGAACTTCAGGCTCACCGCCCAATGCGAACGGCTTTCGGAAAACCGGGTTCTGGCCCAGGTCGAAGTACTCTCCTTTCCCCTCCTCGATGTAGAACACGTCGCATATGTAGCGGTTCTCGCCTGAATACAGTAGGTTCATAGAGGGGTTCATCTCGAAGAGAGCATCGACAAGCGCGTGCTGTACGGCTTCTCCCTCGGGGTGCGCGATTCTGCCGCGCAGGCGGCATGTGCGATAGTCGGACGTCTGGCCGACGAGGGCCACGAACTGCTCGCGCATCACGTCGTCGTGGAACGCCTTGCCGCGCGGTGCTAGGAAGTACAGCCGCTCGTCCGTGACGGCCATGACGTCGATGACCCGAACGCTCGGCAGCCCGTCGGCGTCTATCGTGGCGAACGCGACGTCGCGGATCGCCCGCAGGAACCGCAGGCACCAGGCAGCATCGACCTCGTCAGGCTCGGGTATCGCCGCCAAGTCGAGACCCTCGCCCTTTTTGAACGTAGCGACGTCGATTCCAACGCAGTAGGTCATCTCCGACCTCTTTCCCTCCATGCCGCATCGGGGGCAGCGTGCAGCCGCCCCCGATGCAGACTTACCTTCTTGCCGCTATTCTACTTGCGCACGGTGCTGATGCGCTGCTGCACGTGGTCTCCGGACTCGATCTCGTCGACCATGGCGATGGCGTAGTCGGCGTAGCTGATGACCGACTCGCCGGCCGCGTTGAGCGTCAGCTCCTCGCCGCCCAGGATGTAGGAGCCGGTGCGCTCGCCGTCTGCCTGGAAGTCGCCAGCCGGAGAGATGTAGGTCCACTTCACGTCGTTGCGTTCGCGAAGCTCGCCCAGGGCCTTGGCCATGGCGGCGGCCAGCGGCTTGAAGACGTCGGGGAAGTCGGGCGTGTCGGAGACGGTCATGGTGTGCTCAGGGTTGACGAAAAGCGAGCCCGCGCCGCCCACGACGAGCAGCCGCGTGTCGGTACCGGCCAGGCAGTCGCAAAGGTGCGCGAGCGTGGTGGAGTGCTGATCGAGCGTCTCGGGCGTCCAGGCGCCAAAGGCGTCCACGACCGCGTCGAAGCCCGCCAGGTCCTCTGCGGCGATATCCATGATGTCCTTGATGACGGCCTTTCCGGCCACGGTCCTGTTCTCGCCGCGCACGAATGCGGTGACGTCCATGCCGCGCGATGCGGCCTCCTTCACGATGAGCTGCCCGGCCTTGCCGTTGGCTGCGACGACTGCGATCTTCTTCATGGTGGTGTCCTTTCTGTCGTGGCGGCTGCCTGCCTGCCGCCTTGCCTTTCCATGACACAAACTGTATGCTCTACGGTACCAATATGGAAGTAGGCACTATATTGTGCTATAGGCACCATCTGGTAACTAATGGCTATTATCTGCTGAAATAGTTATGAAGGAGATTCGAATATGGCGGAACCGAGGCTCGAAGACCTGCCGGCATGTCCGGTGGAGACCACGCTCACGCTCATTGGCAACAAGTGGCAGGTGCTCATACTGCGCGACCTAAACCTGAACGGCACGATGCGCTTCAAGGCGCTTCAGCGATCCATAGGTGGAATCTCGCAAAAGGTGCTGACGTCCAACCTGAGGGCCATGGAGGAGTCGGGCATCGTGCACCGAGAGGTATTCGCAGAGGTGCCCCCGCGCGTGGAGTACTCGTTGACCGAGCTTGGCGAAACGCTGCAGCCGGTGCTCGACGCGATGTGGGCGTGGGGAGAAAGCTACAAGGAGCGACTTCGCAAGGCGCACTCGTCGTAGCGACAGCTTAGAAAGGCTTATGCGGGCTAAAGGGTAGCCCCTCGGCAACATGTTTGCTGGCGAGGGGTTATCGTGTTTAACTGGGAAAATGTGCGCTTACGGCAGCCTTTTGTCACTCCCACTCAATGATTTACCGGTAGCACTTTCTGTTTCTTAGCGCTTTCTATTGCTCGACCGTATTCTGAAATGGCAGAGTTCCTTTAAGCTGCACTCGAGTCAAACGTCAAAACGACATCAGAACAAATCCTGAGCAAGCATATACACATGAACTTATGAAATGAGGTTCATTGTTTATCGGAAAGCGCGTTTTGGCCATCATCGATTTCTGCTGCACATGCTTCTTCTGGCCCTGATTTCAGCATTTCCGCTTTAAGCTTTGCGAGATCTGATTCAGGAGAAGTTTCCTT
>JAILQZ010000015.1 GCA_024698685.1 bacterium | reverse complement strand
CCGCCATGTGCTCCTTGATAACTCCCTGTCCCTCATACTCGACGGGTAGCGAATACCCGGCAAAGGGAACCATCTTCCCGCCATGCGCGATGTGCGCATCGTATAGCGGCGTCTTCTTCTCGTCCATAAGGCCTCCAAACTTGCTGATGCTTTCATATTCGGTTGATCACATTCATCAACATGTGAGTCGATTGATTTTAGCGCAATGAAGTGCATCGAAAAGCGGGATAGCGTTACGATTTGATGAACAATCACATGTAAAACGCAATCGGAAATCAGCTCGTCATTTATTGCAAGACCGATGAATAAATTCATAGAAATCGCGGGTGGCTGCGCCCTTCCCGGCACTTGCTTGCAAGCCACCATCCTTCACAGCGCTAGGGCCGCATGCGATAATCGTCTGAACGGACGAAAGGCGCCAAGATGAAGATTGCACTCATTACCGGAGCCTCCAGCGGGCTTGGCAGGGACTATGCCCTCGCGGCGGATAGGGACGGAATTTACGACGAAATCTGGGTGGTTGCGCGCAGGCGCGAGCGACTGCAGGAGCTGGAGCTGGACTGCAGGACGCCTGTGCGGCCATTTGCGCTCGACCTCACCGAAAGGTCGGCGATCGCCGTGCTCTACGGGGCGCTTGAAGCGGCAGATTGCGAAGTCGGCATGCTCGTCAATGCCGCGGGATTCGCAAAATTCGGCAACTGCGACGACATGACGCTCGAGGAGGTCGACTCGATGATCGAGCTGAACTGCCGCGCACTCGTCGACCTCACCCAGGTCTGTCTGAAGCGCATGGGGCGCGGCGGACGCATCATCCAGGTTGCATCCAGCGCCTCGTTCATTCCGATGCCCGGCCTGAACGTATACGCCGCCTCCAAGGCGTTCGTGCGCAGCTACACGCGCGCCCTCCGCTTCGAGCTGCGCGGGCGCGGCATCCGCACCACCGCGGTCTGCCCCGTGTGGATCAAGACCGAGTTCGTCCAAGTGGCGCGCGACACCGCCAACGGACAGACCGTCAAGCACACATGGCCGCAGCTCTCATCGAAGCATGTCGTGCGCTGGTCACGGCTCATCAACCGCATCAACTACCCCATAGCAACCTGCTGCATCACCGGAGCGCTGATGCGAATCGTATCGAAGGTGATCCCCGACTCCCTGATGATGTGGATATGGGAGGGCCTCAGACGGATCTGAGCTCAGCCGGTCAGATCCTCGTCATCCTGTAGGTTTGCTTCGGGCTCTTCGGCGCTCCTATGCGTTCGATCGCGCCATCCTCAACCAGCCGCTTGAGCTGATAGTTCAGCGTCGATCGCTTGATGCCGGTGGCTTCAGCGATATCCTTGGCGCTGGCCTCCCCTGCTCTCCCTAGGAAATCGACGATGGGATTGCCCACTTTCTCCAAGGCGCTTGCATCCTTGCGCCTGTAGATCGTCAGCGTGAACATCGAAAGAGTATCCTGCGCACGCGGCGGCTGCATTCCCGTGCGCGCGAGCTCCGACTCGATGATCTGGTAGCCTGTGCCCCTGCTGGCGGAGACGAAGCCGTCGCCGAAGGGCGTGCCCTCGAGTATGTTGGCTAGGAACTGATTGCGCGACGCGACGTAGCCGATCTCTCCGAGCACGTCGACCGCAACGCTGCCGTATAGCCCGCCCGGGGTGAGCACCTCGAGGCGGTCGTCGTGAAGGTTTACCTGCACTTGGGCAGCGCGTGCAAGCGGCGAGTAGTCGCGATGCATCAGCGCGTTGACGAGCGCCTCGCGCACGGCTGCGGGCGGGTATTCGGAGCCAGCTGGCGCTTCCGCAACGGCGGCTATCGTGTCCTCGAGCATGGCCGGAACCGAGCCGACGATGTTGCGAGCCTTCACCAGCTCCTCATGCCCGGAAATGGTGGAGTAGACCGCGAAGGAGACGCTGAGGTTCGGGAAGAAATGCTGGGGGTACCTGCCAAGGGCGACTAGACCGGCGATGGTGGGGCGCGCCACCCCTTGCGGGTCGCGCGCGAGGATGCGCAGGTCGAAGAGGATCTTCTCGTCAGGAAGCTGCGCGAAGATGCGTGGATGCTCCTTGCGCTGATGCTCGAGGATCCCGGTGACAAGCTCCCTATCGAGGTCGCCTTGCGTTGCCCCCTCGACCATCTCGATGTCGTATGTGGGCTGGGATTTGTTCTCGATCAACCTGTCGACCTCGTATATGCTCAGGTGGTGGTCGCCATCGGAGACGCGGATGAACGAGCCCTTGTACATCCCCTGCGCCTTCGCGTAGCAGGGCTTGTCGCGCGGCGAGAGCCCAGGGATCCAGGCGGCGAGGATCTCCTTCCCCTCGAACTCGATGACGTCGGTCTCCGGGCGCACGGGCGGCTCCATCTTGTTGGCGCATGCGTCGGCGAAGGCGTCGGAGACCTTCTTGATGTTGAAGTTCTCGACGGGTTTGAACCCGTTCTGCTCTGAAAGGCCGAGCAGGATCAGCCCACCGGAGCCGTTCGAGAACGCGGAGATGGTATCGGTGATAGTGGCGGGAAGCTTCTCCGTGGCCTCCTTGGCCTCGACTAGCTGCTTGTCCGTGCCCGCTTTGCGCATGTTGAGGATCTGCAGACGGACTTCCTTCGGGGTGATGATCATGGCACTCCAATCCGTAGCCTATGGCTTCAGATTAGACCTTTGGGAGCATCTTTTCAATGTTCTTATCAATAGTTTTGCTTAACTTTTCAAATTATTCAGAGTATTTGCAATGTTTAACATGAATTTGACAAGTCTTTGCAATTATCATATCGACGGCAATGCGCTTGCGAAACGCACTCCGCCACTCCGCCAGCCGATCGCTCCCGATTCGATGCGCTACGATGGGCGGCGCTCCGGCTTCGTCTCTTGGCGACCAGCGCAAGCATCACCGCGCAGAGGATCATCGCGATGCCGACGATCAGATATATGGCGAGCTTGGCGTTGGTGGTCCCGTAGATGTCGAGGACACCCCTCATCACGCTGCCGACCGCGAGCATCATTACCCCGACGCCGTAGAGCGTGACGATGCCCTTGCTAGGAAGCTCCAGATGGCACACGTCAGCGATGACGGCGGGCAATGCGCCTCCGAAGAGCGGTATGGCGAAGGCGAACGCCATGAAGGCTGAGAACACGTCGTGGCTGAAGGCCTCGTAGATGCCTCCGAACAGGGCGAATCCCACCGAGATCGCGATGTAGCGCAGAGCGCTGGTGCGGGCACGGCTGCGAGAGGCCTCCCCTTTGGCGCGAGAGAATCCTCCTTGAAACGCATGAGCCCCCGGCCATGCGCCTGTGCACCTTCTATCCGATGTAGACAATGTCGCTCACCTTCCTCTCCTTGGTGGAGTTTCCGCTGGTAGTCGGGTTGTTCACCACTTCGCCGTCGTAATACATCGTCGAGCTTCCACCGCCATCCAGGTTGTAGGCGCATGTGACGCCGAGACCCTTCATGAAGGTTGCGAGCTCTTTCAGCGAGAGCCCCTCGCTCTCGTCGGTGCGGCCGTCGGAGACGACGAACACATAGTGGTTAGCGCTGATCATCCCTATTGCGGTGCGCGGATTGGAGGCCATCGCCTTGCCGACCTCCTCGTCGGCGGTGACGGCAATCTGCCCATCTTCGATCAGCGCAGGACCGAACGAGAACACCTGCCAGACCCCTTGGTCGACGAGCTCCTCGGCGCTGACATCGCCGGTGTTGGCGATCTCCATAGTCCCATCGGCGTAGATGCATGCGATCTCGGTGTCGCTCTTGGAGGTCGAGCGGTAGAGCACGCCGTTTCGAATCACATATCCGCTCTCCTGCGCACCGTAGTAGTCGCCATTGATCGCGAGCGTCGCGCCGCAATCCTCCGCCATATCGGAGGTCGTGGCGGTGATGTTCTTCCCATAGGAGCCATTGGCGAACGCCGCCTTAAGGTATTGCGCCGAGCTCACCTGCACATCGGCGACGTAGACATGGGTATCCTCGTAGATGCATTCGGTAACCGTGATCTCCACATCCCCATCCGAATAGTCCGTATCGGTTGAGCTGCCAGCCGATGCAGAGGAGTCGATTCCACTGGATGAGCCATGCGCAGATCGGCTGTACCCATCACCGCCATCTAACTCTCCGCTCAGGCTGTCCTGAGCGACCTCGAACGCACTCGCCGACTCGCTGGCAGTGGCCTCCGCCTGATAAATGTCCTCACGCAGGAACGTATCAAACAGAATGAATCCTGTAAGCGCCAGAATCAGCACCGCGTACGCTGCCCCAGCCGGTATCCGCCTTCTCATCTATGACGACCCCCTTCCCGCCCTTTCCAGACGATTTGAATACGAATTTGCGCTGAACGCAGTAGTTGACTGCGAAGAGCACTAGCTCGACGGCGATCTTCGCGAAGTACGGAACGGTGCCGATCGCCACCGCACCTTCGAGCAGAAGCGTGTTGATGGCTAGCATCCCCGCAGCTAGAAGCGCATATTTGAGTGCGGATTTCACCGCTGACCCCTTGTGGGCGAAGACCAGCTTCCTATTGAGCGCGTAGTTGAGCGTCGCGCTGGCGATGCGCGCCAGCACGTTGGCGGCAACCAGGGCGAACGACAGTCCCATAGACCCCATAACCGCATACGAGATGCTGAAGATCGCGTAGTCTGCAAGGAAGCTGACGAACGACGAGCCCGAAAACCTCAATATCTCCCTGTATATGCTGTACGAGTCCCTGATCGCATTGAAGTGCGAGGCCTCGTTGCCATCGAGATATACCGTCTCGATGGGCACCTCTGAAACTTTGCGCCCACTGCGCACCCATTCCATAAGAACCTTCATCTCGTATTCGTAGCGACTCCCCGAAACTGCGGCCATCCAATCGAGGGAGCGGTGGGTGAAGGCGCGCAGACCGGTTTGCGTGTCGCTTACGCGTGAGCGCGTGACGAGCTTGAAGACGAGCCTGGTTATCGAATTGCCTAGACGGCTTCGCAGCGGAACCTTCCCACAGAATCCCCTGCACCCCAAGACGAGCGAATCGGGCTCGGCGATCGCCCCTTGCGCGACGCTGTCGATATCGTCTATCAGATGCTGCCCATCGGCATCGGCGGTGACGACTGCGTAGGGTGCGAGAAAGCGGTCGCGTATTGCTCGCATGCCTGTCTTGAGGGCCTCGCCCTTCCCCATGTTGCACTCATGGGCAACTACGAGGGCGTGCTCGCCTATCGCTTCGAACACAGGCGCGCAGCTTGCGTTCGAGCCGTCGTCGACCACGACGATCGAATATCCGCGCTCGGAGAGCTTTTCGGTAAGCTTCAGCAACTTCCAATCTGGCTGATAGGCCGGTATCAGTGCGATCCTTCGCATTTCGGCCTCCTTTCGCTTGCACTGGCGGCGGGGACCATCCCCGCCTATCAAGGAGTTTGCGAAAGGAAGTTGAAAGCCAGCTTAATGTGGAGGAACCTCCACAATGGTTAAAGGATTTCAAGGAATGGAAGCGTTCGGGGAGTGCCCCTCCCCTGCTGGCGAAAAGCGCGTGGCCCACTGGGGGAGCACGGCCACGCGCCTACGCCACAATAGCCGATCGACGGCTATCCGATGGCAGCCTCCACGAACCCTACGAAGAGCGGGTGCGGCCTGTTGGGACGGCTCTTGAACTCGGGATGGAACTGTACGCCTACGAAGAATGGGCGCTCGCTGAGCTCGACCACCTCGACGAGCCTTCCGTCGGGCGAAAGCCCACTGATCGTCAGCCCAGCCTCTTGCAACGTATCGCGGTAGTCGTTGTTGAACTCGTAGCGATGGCGATGGCGCTCGCTGATCTCGCCCTTGCCATAGCAGCGCTCGAGCGCAGAGCCCTCCTTGACGATGCAGGGGTATGCACCGAGCCTCAGCGTGCCGCCCTTGTCGATATCATCGCTTTGACCGGGCATGAAGTCGATCACCTTGTGCTTGCACAGCTCGTCGAACTCGCCGGAGTGGGCGTCGGGGATTCCCGCAGCATAGCGGGCGAATTCGATCACCGCGATCTGCATTCCGAGGCAGATTCCGAAATATGGCACGTCGTTTTCCCGCGCATACCTCGCGGCCTGGATCATCCCCTCGATTCCCCTATCTCCGAACCCTCCGGGAACGAGGATCCCGTCGATGCCTGATAGCACCTCGGCCGCACTGGCCTCGGTGATCGTCTCCGAATCGATCCATTCGATCTCAACGTTTGCACCGAGGCTGAAGCCCGCATGGCGCAGCGCCTCGGCAACGGAGAGGTAGGCGTCGTGAAGCTGCGTGTACTTGCCCACCAAGCCGATGCGCACGTTCCTCTCGCTCGAATGGATGCGGTCGACCATCGCGCGCCACTCATCCATGTCCGACTCGGGCGCGTCGATGCCGAGCTCTCTGCACGCAACGCTCGAAAAGCCCGATTTCTCGAGCATAAGCGGCGCTTCATAGAGGCATGAAACGGTTCGGTTCTCGATGACGCAGTCGGGCTTGACGTTGCAGAAGAGGGCAATCTTGCTGAAGATCGCGTCCTCGAGGGGCTCGTCGCAGCGCAGCACGATGATGTTTGGGTGTATTCCAGCGCCCTGGAGCTCCTTGACCGAGTGCTGCGTCGGCTTGGTCTTATGCTCCTCGGATCCGCTGAGGAACGGCACGAGGGTGACGTGGATGAAGAGCGTGTTCTCACGCCCGACCTCCAGCGAGACCTGCCTCGCCGCCTCGAGGAACGGCTGGCCCTCGATGTCTCCGATCGTGCCTCCGATCTCTGTTATGACGACGTCGGCGTTCGTCTCGTGGCCTACTCGGTAGATGAACTCCTTGATCTCATTGGTTATATGCGGTATCACCTGCACGGTCGAACCGAGGTACTCTCCCCTGCGCTCCTTGTTCAGCACGTTCCAGTAGACCTTGCCGGTTGTCAGGTTGGAGAAGCGGTTGAGGTCCTCGTCGATGAATCGCTCGTAATGGCCGAGGTCGAGGTCGGTTTCGGCACCGTCCTCGGTCACGTAGACCTCGCCGTGCTGGAACGGGCTCATCGTGCCCGGGTCGACGTTGATGTAGGGATCGAGCTTCTGCGCGGCGACCTTGAGGCCGCGCGCCTTGAGCAGGCGTCCTAGGGATGCGGCGGTTATGCCCTTGCCCAATCCGGATACAACTCCGCCTGTGACGAACACGTACTTGGCCATCTCCGCTCCTTTCACTCCCATTCCACCGTCGCCGGAGGCTTGCTCGTTATGTCGTAGACCACCCTGCTGATGCCTTTGACCTCGCTCGTTATCCTGTTGGAGGCCCTTTCCAGCACGTCGTATGGAATCCTCGCCCAGTCGGCGGTCATGAAGTCATCGGTGGTGACGGCGCGCAAGGCCACCGTATAGCCGTAGGTGCGCGCATCTCCCATCACGCCGACGGTCCTGGTGTCGGTAAGGACGGCGAAGAACTGGGCTGGACGATCCTCCAGCTCCGCACCGACGATCTCCTCACGGAAGATCGCGTCGACATCGCGCAGCAGATCCGCCTTCTCGGGAGTCACCTCGCCTATGATGCGTATCGCAAGCCCAGGACCTGGGAAGGGCTGGCGCCAGACGAGCTCGCTTGGAATCCCCAGCTCGAGCCCTACGCGGCGAACCTCGTCCTTGAAGAGGTCCCGCAGCGGCTCTACAAGCGCCTCGAAGTCGATGACGTCGGGAAGGCCTCCCACGTTGTGGTGGCTCTTGATCGTGGAGGCATCGCCAGCGCCACTCTCGATTACGTCGGGGTAGATCGTCCCCTGCACGAGCGCGTACACGCGGCCGATCTCCTTGGCTTGGGCCTCGAACTCTCGGATGAACTCCTCGCCGATGATCTTGCGCTTGCTCTCGGGTTCGGTGACGCCAGCCAGATGCCCCAAGAAGCGCTCCTGCGCGTTCACGCGTATCAGGTTCATGTCGAATCGCTCGCGGAAGACGCGCTCGACGATGTCGCCCTCATCCTTGCGCATCAGCCCATGGTCGATGAAGACGCAGATCAGGTTGTCGCCCACCGCCCTGTGCATCAGCACAGCGGCAACAGTGGAATCAACCCCTCCGGAGAGCGCGCAGAGCACCTTCTTGCCCGCCAGCTCGCGCCGATAGCGCTCGACCGACCGCTCCACGAAGCCGCCCATGCTCCAAGTGCCCGAGCAGTCGCAGATCCGATAGAGGAAGTTGTGCAGCAGCTGCCCGCCGAACTCCGTGTGGGTGACCTCGGGATGGAACTGCACGCCATAGATCGCGCGCGCCTCGTCGGCGAAGGCGGCCGATGGGCAATGCGCGGTGGCTGCGATGGCGCTGAAGCCCACGGGGAGTTCGCTGACGTAGTCGGTGTGGCTCATCCAGCAGACGCTGCGCTGCGGAATTCCCACTAGAAGCGGGCTATCCGCGGAGTCGTCGCAGACTAGCTCTACCTTGCCGTATTCGCTGATCGTGCCCGCAGAGCAGACCGTTCCCTTCCCCATCCAGGCGATGAGCTGGCAGCCGTAGCAGATTCCGAGAACGGGTATGCCCAGATCGAGCAGCTCGGGCGAAAAGTGCGGCGAGCTCTCGTCGTATACGCTGTTCGGCCCGCCGGTGAGGATGATGCCCTTGTAGCCTACGGCCGCTATCTGCTCGGGGGTGATGCTTCTGAAGGAGACGATCTCTGCGTAGACCTGCCGATCTCGGACCCTGCGCGCTATGAGCTGGTTGTACTGACCTCCGAAATCCAGAACCAGGATCTTCTCCATCCGCAACCTCCAGAGCGACTCGAAAGCAATAAAAAAGGGCAATGAGGTCCATGAAGCCGTTGGCTTCCAAGACATCATTGCCTTTTCCGAATTCGACTGTACGACTCGCCTTGGGGTTTGTCAATCGAATTAACAAGGATGTGATATTGCGCGCCGATGGGGGCTGCCTCGCCCCACCCATACCGAATTAGTGGTTAAATCATGTTGCGTGCCATCGTTTGTGGATAAGCTGCGGAAAATGCTGCACATTGCCAAGCCGATGTGGTACGTCAGCGCGATGCATACGGTTTCAAGCAGAAAGAGCAAGCCATGGAATACTCGATCGATGAGGTAATGCAATTCGTCCAGGAAGAGGACGTAAAGTTCATCCGCCTCGCATTCTGCGATGTGTTCGGAAAGCAGAAGAACATCTCGATAGTCCCGCAGCAGCTGCGCAGGGCATTCGAGCACGGAATAGCGATAGACGCTTCAGCAATCGCCGGCTTCGGCGGCGATGTGCGCTCCGACCTCTTCCTCAAACCCGACCCGAACACCCTAGCGATACTCCCCTGGCGACCAGAGCACGGTCGCGTGGTGAGGATGTTCTGCTCGATAGCCAACCCTGACGGGAGCCGATTTGCCAGCGATACGCGAGCGATTCTCAAGGATGCTATCGCCTCCGCCAAGGAGGCGGGATACGAGTTCGGCTTCGGCGCCGAGATGGAGTTCTACCTCTTCAAGCTTGGAGAGGACGGCGAGCCGACGGATATCCCACACGACCGCGCTCGCTACATGGACATCGCTCCCGACGACAAGGGCGAGAACGTGCGCAGGGAAATCTGCCTGTCACTCGAATTGATGGGCATCGAGCCCGAGAGTTCGCATCACGAGGAGGGCCCTGGACAAAACGAGATCGCCATCAGGTACTCCGACCCGCTCTCCGCGGCAGACAGCATCGTGACGTTCGTCGGAGCGGCGAAGACCATCGCGCACCGCAACGGCCTCTGCGCTAGCTTCGATCCGAAACCGCTGCCCTACGCCCCAGGCAACGGCATGCACATCAACATGTCCATCCGCGCGATCGAAGGCGCGGACGATCCGATGCCCAGCGCGATGGCGGGAATCCTCGCCAAGGCGCGCGAGCTCGCCCTCTTCATGAACCCGACGCAGGAATCGTATCAGCGCCTAGGCAGCACCAAGGCCCCCCATCTGGTCTCCTGGTCGAGGGAGAACCGCTCCCAGCTCATAAGGATCCCCGCCGCTAACGGCGAATTCTCCCGCATGGAGCTAAGGTCGCCCGACCCTGGAGCCAACCCCTACCTCGCGATGGCGCTGCTGATCCACGCCGCGCTCGAGGGGATCTCCGCCGATGCGGAGCTTCCCCCCGCCGCCGACTTCGACGCCTACTCCGCCAGCGCCGAGCAGCTCGCGGGCTACGAGAGCCTTCCCGGCTCGCTGAGGGAAGCCGTCGAGGAGGCCCTGGGCAGCGAGTTCATCGCCAAGCACCTGCCCGCATCATTGCTGGAGAGCTATTCCGCATGACACCCATCGACCGTTTGCTCCGCTCCTCGGCATTCGAATACCGCGCGTACAGCACCCTGGTCCTATCCTCATCGGAGAAGATCAGGGAGACGCTGCGCGCGCTCCTCTCAAGCGGTCCGTTCGAGCCCATCACCATCGTCGACAACGTTGCCAAGGCCAAGCGTGCGGTTCTCGACAACCCATACGATCTCGTGATAGTCGACACGCCCCTGGCCGACGGATTCGGCGATAAGTTCGCCATCGACCTGTGCAACGACACCCACAGCGCGTGCCTGCTCCTCGCGCGGTCGGAGCATTACGAGGACGTCTACGCCAAGGTCGTGCACCATGGCGTCTTCACGCTGCAGAAGCCCGTCTCCTCCGCCGCTATCGTCAGCGCGATGGAATGGATGATCGCCTCGCGCGAGCGCCTGCGCAAGCTGGAGAGGAAGGCGGTGTCGGTCGAGGAGAAGATGGAGGAGATCCGCCTGGTCAACCGCGCCAAATGGCTGCTCATCGACAACCTGAAGATGACCGAGAGCGATGCGCATCGCTACATCGAGAAGCAGGCGATGAACCGCTGCGTCCCCAAGCGTGAGATCGCGCAGAGCATCCTGCGCACCTACCAGCAGTAGCGCCAGACCGATTCCTAGCCCAGCAGATCCAGCAGGCGCGAAGCCGCCAGCCTGGTGTCCTCGGGAGAGCCGAAGCTCGAGAATCGGAAGTACCCCTCGCCACAGGGACCGAAGCCAACACCTGGCGTCCCAACTATGTTGGCCCTCTCGAGCAGGAAGTCGAAGAACTCCCAGCTTCCCATGCCGTCGGGGCATTCGAGCCAGATGTAGGGGGCGTTGCGCCCACCGGTGTACCAGATGTCGAGCTTGTCGAGCGCCTCCATCAGCACCGCGGCGTTGCCCTTGTAGACGTCGATGTTGGCCTTGACCTGCGCCTGCCCCTCGGGCGTGAAGACCGCGGCGGCGGCGCGCTGGGTGATGTAGGACACGCCGTTCGTGCGCGTGGTCCTGTTGCGAACCCACATCGCGTTGAGGCCCATCCCGTCGCGCTCGAGCTGCTTGGGAACCACGGTGTACCCGCAGCGCGTGCCTGTGAATCCGGCGGTCTTGGAGAGCGAGCATATCTCGATCGCGCACTCGCGGGCGCCCGGGACCTCGTAGATGCTGTGCGGGATGCTCTCGTCCTCTATGAACGCCTCGTATGCGGCATCGAAGATGATGATCGCATCGTTGGCGATAGCGTACTCGACCCAACTCTCGAGCTGCTGGCGGCCGTAGGTGGCGCCAGTCGGGTTGGCCGGCGAGCAAATGTAGATCAGGTTGGCTGGAAGCGCATTGTCTGGCATCGGCAAAAAGCCGTTCTCCTTGCCCGACTCCCTAGCAATCACCTTGTTTCCATCCATCACGTTCGCGTCGACGTACGCGGGGTACGCGGGCTCCATGATCTGCACCTCGATGCCGCGCTCGAAGATGTCGAGGATGCTGCCGAGGTCGTCGCTGGCGCCGCTGGAAACGAAGATCTCATCGGGCTCGAGCCCGATTCCGCGCGATACGTAATGCCGAGCTATTGCCTCGCGCAGGAAGTCCGCGCCGCACTCTGGCATGTAGCCATGGAAGCTCGCCTTGCTCGCCTGCTCGTCGACGGCAGCGTGCAGCGCCTTAATCACCGCATCGCAAAGGGGAAGCGACACATCGCCGATGCCCATGCGGCATAGATGCGCATCGGGATGCTCCGCCTCGAAGGCGGCTACCTTCTGGCCTATGCGGTGGAACAGGTAGGAGTCCTCCAGATCGGCGTATCCGCGATTCATCAACGTCACAGCTCAACCTCGCATTCGCAAATCGTCCTTGCCGGGCCCTCCATGAGCACATGCCAGCTCTCGTCGATCGTGATCGCGAGCATTCCGCCATCTAGCTCCACGAAGACCCTGCTTCCGGCATCGCAATGCCCTTGCGCCACTGCGGCCGCCACCGTCGCGCAAGCTCCGGTGCCGCAAGCCAAGGTCACGCCGCTGCCGCGCTCCCAGACGCGCATGCGGATGTGGTTTGCGCCGATGACCTGCGCAAACTCGACGTTAACTCCGCCAGGGAAGCTCTTGTGCCGCTCGATCTCGGGCCCGAGGGTCTCGAGCGGAACCTGCGCGATGTCGTCGACGAAGATCACCGCGTGGGGATTGCCGACCGAGACGGGAGTGCAGGCGATGCATCCGCTTCCGACGCCGATCTCCAGCAGATCGGAAACCTCCACCTTGCCCATCGACACCCTCACGCTGTCGACCTTTCCATCGGCAAGCGAGAGCCGCAGCTCCTTGACCCCGGAGAGCGTCTGAATCCACATCTCAGTGCGGTTGACGTAGCCTTTGTCGTATAGGAACTTCCCCACGCAGCGAATCCCGTTTCCGCACATCATCGCCTCGCTGCCATCTGCATTGAAGATGCGCATCTTGGCATCGGCCACCTCGGACGGAGTGATCATCACCAACCCGTCCGAGCCGATTCCGAAATGCCTGTCGGAGAGGCGCCGAGAGAGTTCCTCGGGGTTCTCCACCTCTCCGTAAACATAGAGGTAGTCGTTGCCGAGCCCTTCCATCTTGGTAAGGTGCATGTCCCCTCCACTCTTCCGCCGAGGCGCTTACCTGACGCTGAACAGCAGATCGCCATAAGAGGGATACGGCCAGTAATCCTTCGAGGTGATCGCCTCTGCCTGGTCGCAGCTGGCGCGCAGCTCTCCCATGCGCGGCAGGATCGAGTCGCGGATCATGTTTGCCTCGGCGATGATGTCCTCAGAGCTGCCGGTCTCGAGAAGCGCGTCCTCGAGCTCCTTGACCTTGGCGCTGATGTCGTCGGTGAGGAAGGAGAGTTCCCTGCAGGTCGAGATCTCGTAATCGCACGGGATGTCGATGCCCAGCCCCCTCTTCTCCGCGATGCCGGCGGCGAGATGCGCCGAATAGGCCGCAGTTGCCGGAGCGATGTCGGTCTTGGCCATGTCGACCATCGTGTTGGCCTCGATGATCACGGTCTTGCAGTAGTTCTCGAGCATGATTTCGCAGCGCGACTCGATCTCGGCCTTGGAGAAGACACCGTGCGAGGTGAGCATTTGCACGTTCTTCTCGTCAAGGATATGGGGCATGCAGTCTGCAGTGGTGCGGTAGTTGCACAGGCCACGAACCTTCTCTGCCTCCTCGATCCACGCGTTGTCATAGCCGTTGCCGTTGAAGATGATGCGCTTGTGATCCTTGATGGTCTTGCGGATCATCTCGTGCAGCGCGGTCTCGAAATCGTCGACGTTCTCCAGACGGTCGGCGTAGATCTTCAGGCTCTCCGCAACCGCCGAGTTGAGCATGATGTTCGTGCAAGCGATAGAGTCGGAAGAGCCCACCATGCGGAACTCGAACTTGTTGCCCGTGAAGGCGAACGGGCTGGTGCGGTTGCGATCGGTGGTGTCCTTGCTGAACCTCGGAAGCACGTCAACTCCAAGCTTCATCTGCAGATGCTCCGTGCCCGCATACGGAATGTCCTTCTCGATGGCATCGAGGATGGCGGTGAGCTCATCGCCGAGGAAGATCGAGATGATTGCCGGCGGCGCCTCGTTCGCACCGAGGCGATGATCGTTGCCAGCGGTGGAGACTGCGAGGCGCAGCAAGTCCTGGTAATCGTCGACGGCCTTGATCACCGCGCAGAGGAAGAGGAGGAACTGCGCGTTATCGTAAGGAGTATCGCCAGGCTTGAGAAGGTTGGCTCCCCTGTCGGTCTGAATCGACCAGTTGTTGTGCTTGCCGCTTCCGTTGACGCCTGCGAAGGGCTTCTCGTGGAGCAGGCAGACGAGCCCATGCCTCGAGGCGACCTTCTGCATCGTCTCCATCGTGAGCTGGTTGTGGTCGGTAGCCACATTGGTTCTGGTGTAGATGGGAGCGAGTTCGTGTTGTGCTGGCGCAACCTCGTTATGCTGCGTCTTGGCGTAGATTCCGAGTTTCCATAGCTCTACGTTCAGATCCTCCATGAACGCTTCGACCCTCGGCTTGAGAGTACCGAAGTAGTGATCCTCCATCTCCTGACCCTTGGGAGGCTGGATGCCGAAGAGCGTGCGGCCGGTGTAACGCAGGTCAGGACGCTGGTCGTACATCTCCTTGGTGATGAGGAAGTACTCCTGCTCCGGTCCGACGGAAGTGTATACGTACTTCACATCGGTGTTGCCGAAGAGCGCGAGGATGCGCAGCGCCTGCTTGTTGAGCGCCGCCATTGAACGCAGCAGCGGGGTCTTCTTGTCGAGCGCCTCGCCGGTATATGAGCAGAACGCGGTGGGTATGCAGAGTGTCTTGCCCTTGATGAAGGCATATGACGTGGGATCCCATGCGGTGTAGCCGCGGGCCTCGAAGGTTGCGCGCAAGCCACCGGAGGGGAAGCTGGAGGCATCCGGCTCGCCTTTGATGAGCTCCTTGCCGGAGAACTCCATGATCACGCCGCCATCGGGAGATGGGGAGATGAAGCTGTCGTGCTTCTCCGCCGTGATGCCGGTGAGGGGCTGGAACCAATGGGTGAAGTGGGTCGCTCCCTTGGAGACCGCCCAGTTCTTCATGACCTGCGCGACCTCGTTCGCCAGGCTAGGATCGAGGTAGGATCCCTCGTCGATCGTCTTCCTTAGCGAGCGGTACACATCCTCCGGCAGATTCGCCTTCATCACCCTGTCATCGAACACCATGCTCCCGAAGACCTCAGATACCGTTTCCATCATTCCTCCCATCTATGCCGAAAACGAAAATGGCGCCCACGGGGCCCACAGACCCCGAAGACACCATTGCCTTCCGATATATTGCAAAGAAAAACGTCTCCGAGCCGCACAGGCCCGAAGACGCCATTGCCTTCCGCATCTAACAGATAAACCTGCAGCGTCACGCTTGTCAAGGCTTTTCGACGCGTAAACGGGAACGGATGCTCGCCGCTAGCAAGATTTAACACAGCTGATACATACGGCGCTCGTGCATGGATATACTGAGACTAGCAAATGAGCAAAGGCGTTCATTTCGTCGCAGCATGCATGCGGCGGGGTGAGCGCCTTTTCCTGTTCTTGGAGGAAAGGGGTTTGCTATGGATGTAGAGGGGCAGATCAGGATCCCAGCCGGCTGCGCATTGGCCGCGGTGATCTCCAAAGAGGGCGAGCGATTCAACGGCGAGGCCATCATCAAGGCCATGAAGCCGATGCACCATCGCTCCAATGGATTGGGAGGAGGCTTCGCGGCTTACGGCATCTACCCGGAGTACCGGGATCTGTTCGCGCTTCATATCTTCTATGACAGCGAAGCATGCCGAAGCGCGTGCGAGACCTATCTGCGGGACCATCTCGAGATCGTCAAGGGGGAGATCATCCCCACCCGCAAGATTCCAACCATCACCGACGAGCCGCTGATCTGGCGTTACTTCGTGACGCCGCTGCGCTCGGTTCTGGCATCACGCCAGCTCGACGAGGACGAGTTCCTGGCGCGGATCGTCATGCACATCAACACCTTCATGGATGGAACCTACGTATTCTCGTCCGGAAAGAACATGGGCGTTTTCAAGGCCGTGGGCTTCCCGGAGGACGTGGGCGCGTTCTACCGTCTGGAGGAGTACGACGCATATGCATGGACCGGCCACGGACGCTACCCTACCAACACTCCCGGCTGGTGGGGCGGCGCGCATCCCTTCGCGCTGCTCGACAGGACGGTCGTGCACAACGGCGAGATCTCGTCCTACGACGCCAACCGCCGCTACATCGAGATGTTCGGCTACAAGTGCACGCTCCAGACCGACACCGAGGTAATCACCTACATCGCCGACTTCCTCGAGCGCAAGCAGGGCCTTTCCCTCGATGAGGTGGCCGATGTCATCGCGGCGCCATTCTGGTCGACCATCGAGCGCAAGTCCGACGAGGCCGAGCGCGAGAAGCTCAGCTATCTGCGCAAGGTCTTCCCGAGCCTGCTCGTCACCGGACCCTTCTCCATCATCCTCGGCTTCGACGGCGGGCTGATGGCGCTCAACGATCGTCTGAAGCTCAGATCGATGGTGGTCGGCGAGAAGGCCGATCGGGTATTCATAGCCAGCGAGGAGGCCGCCATCCGCGCGATGGAGCCGAATGCCGAGAACATCTGGGCACCGCGCGGCGGCGAACCCGTCATCGTGCGCGTGAAAGAAGGTGCGTACTAATGGGAATCAACTTCTGCTATCCCGATTTCGAGGTGATACGCAACGACCAGCGCTGCATCCGCTGCCAGGTCTGCGCGCGCCAATGCGCCAACGAGGTCCACGTCTACGACGACGAGCGCGACCTGATGCTCAGCGATGAGAGCAAATGCGTCGACTGCCAACGTTGCGTTTCCCTCTGCCCCACCAGAGCCCTCAAGATCGTGAAGACAGACTGCCGTCTGCGCGAGAACGGCAACTGGGATGGCGACACCATCCACGAGATCTACAAGCAGGCTGGCAGCGGTGGCGTGCTGCTCTCCTCCATGGGCAACCCGAAGAACTACCCCGTCTACTGGGACAGGATCCTGATCAACGCCTCCCAGGTGACCAACCCCTCAATCGACCCCTTGCGCGAGCCGATGGAGACCAGGGTGTTTCTGGGCAAGAAGCCGCAGAAGCTAGAGCGCGACGAGAACGGCAAGCTCAAATGCGAACTCACCCCGCAACTTGAGCTAGCCATGCCTGTGATGTTCTCCGCTATGAGCTACGGCTCGATCAGCTACAACGCGCACGAGTCGCTCGCGCGCGCAGCCAGGGAGCTGGGCATCTACTACAACACCGGCGAAGGTGGACTGCACGAGGACTTCTACGTCTACGGGCCCAATACCATCGTCCAGGTGGCCTCGGGGCGCTTCGGCGTCTACAAGGAGTACATGGAGGCTGGAGCGGCGGTTGAGATCAAGATGGGCCAAGGCGCCAAGCCCGGCATCGGCGGACATCTCCCAGGAACCAAGGTGGGCGCGGACATATCCCGCACGCGCATGATTCCGGAGGGCTCCGATGCCATCTCCCCCGCTCCGCATCATGACATCTACTCCATCGAGGACCTGCGCCAGCTGGTCTACTCGATCAAGGAGGCAACCGAATACCGCAAGCCCGTGATCGTCAAGGTCGCCGCGGTCCACAACATCGCGGCCATAGCCAGCGGCATCGCGCGGTCAGGAGCCGACATCATCGCGATCGACGGATTCAGAGGGGGAACGGGTGCCGCTCCGACGCGTATACGCGACTCGGTGGGAATCCCCATCGAGCTGGCCTTGGCATCGGTCGACCAGCGTCTGCGCGACGAGGGCATCCGCGGGAACGTCTCGCTGGTGGTTGGAGGATCGATCCGCTCCTCCGCCGATGTGGTGAAGGCCGTGGCGCTGGGCGCTGATGCCTGCTACATAGCCACTGCTGCGCTGCTCGCGCTCGGCTGCCACCTGTGCCGCACCTGCCAAACCGGCAACTGCAACTGGGGCATAGCCACCCAGAAGGAGGAGCTGGTCAAGCGCCTGAATCCCGATCTGGGATACCAGCGCTTGGTCAACCTGATGACCGCATGGAACCGCGAGATCAAGGAGCTCATGGGCGGCATGGGCATCAACTCGATCGAGGCGCTTCGAGGAAACCGCCTGATGCTGCGCGGCATCGGCCTCACCGATGCCGAACTGCGGATCCTCGGAATCTCTCACGCAGGGGAATAGGGGGGATTGCCAAATGAAACGAGTGTACGTGAACGAGCAATGGTGCCTTGGGTGCCACCTGTGCGAATACAACTGCGCATTCGCCAATTCCGGAGAGACCGACATGGCCTTCGCGCTGCGCGGCAAAACCCTCTACCCGAAGATCCGCATCGAAGAGGACGGGAAGGTCTGCTACGCGGTATCCTGCCGGCACTGCACCGACCCGCTCTGCGTCAAGAGCTGCATTTCCGGCGCGCTTTCCATCGAGGACGGAGCGGTCTGCATCGACCACGAAAAGTGCGTGGGGTGCCTGACATGCGTGCTTGTTTGCCCCTACGGAGCCGTGGCTCCTGGGCCAGACGGCGCCGCATCCAAATGCGAGCTGTGCCTTAAGAACTCGTGCGGTGCGCCCGCCTGCGTGGAGGGCTGCCCCAACGGCGCGATCGTCTTCGAGGAACGAGAGGCGGTGATGACATGAAGCAGTACCTAGTCATCGGAGGCGGAATCGCCGGAATCCATTGCATCGAGGGAATCCGAAGCGTCGATCCGGACGGGCAGATCACGCTGGTCTGCGCGGAGGCCGACTCCAACTACGGCAGACCGCTCATCTCCTACTACCTCGAGGGTGCCACCGACGAAGGGAATATGTCCTACCGCGGCGAGGACTTCTACGAGAAGAACGGCGTCAGCGCCATCCACGGCGTCTCGGTGACCAAGCTCGACCCCGAGAGCAAGACCGCAGTGCTCTCGGACGGACAGCTCCTCCCCTACGATACCTTGTGCGTGGCAACGGGAAGTTCCCCCTTCGTTCCGCCGATGGCGGGCCTCGAGACGGTGGAGCAGCGCTTCTCGTTCATGACATTGGCCGACGCACGTGCGCTGGAGCAGGCGGTGAGCGAGGAGTCGCGCGTGCTGATCATCGGAGGCGGGCTCATCGGCCTCAAGTGCGCCGAGGGACTCTATGCCCATACGCGCAATATCACCGTCGTCGATCTTGCGCCCCACGTCCTCTCCAGCATCCTCCAACCGGAAAGCGCGCAAATCGTCGAAGAGCACCTTCGCGAAAAGGGCATCGAGCTGCTCCTGGGCGACAGCGCCAAGGAGTTCCAAGGCAGCCGCGCAATCATGAACAGCGGAGCAGTCGTCGAATTCGACCTGCTGGTCGTGGCCATCGGAGTTAGGCCGAACACCGCGCTGGTCAAGGAGGCCGGCGGAGAGGTGGGCCGCGGCATCGTGACCGATGCACGCATGCAAACCTCGCTGCCCAACATCTACGCCGCCGGAGACTGCACGGAGTCGCGCAACATCGTAACCGATGCGCAGGGCGTGCTGGCCATCCTGCCCAACGCCTCCATGCAGGGACGCACCGCAGGCATCAACATGGCTGGCGGCGAGGCCACCTACGATGGCGGAATCCCGATGAACTCGATGGGCATCCTGGGGCTGCATATCATGACCGCGGGAAGCTATTACGACGAGGAGAGCGGCGGCAAGACCTACTTCTATGAGACCGAGGGCGGCTACAAGAAGCTCTTCACCAAGGATGGGCACCTCACCGGATTCATCCTAATGGGAGACCTCAACCGTGCGGGCATCTACACGGCGATGATCCGAGAGCGCAGACCGCTCGATTCGCTCGACTTCGAGGCGGTATTCGAGAACCCGTCCCTGATCCCCTTTGGCAGGGCGTTCAGGAAGCAAAAACTGGGAGGCGAGGTGTGATGATCAGGAGAATCAACGCGAGCAAGATCGGACACAAGGAGATCAACGAACGCATCAGATCCGATTCTGGCGACGTGCTGCTCGAGGGCTGCCTCGGCCAAGGCTTCATCGGCGCCGGGATGAACGGGTTGCACATCGACATCCACGGAGTGCCCGGCAACACGCTAGGCGGCTACCTCAACGGTGCGCAGATCACAGTCCATGGCAACGCCCAGGACAACGTCGGAGACACGATGAACGACGGGAAGATCGTCGTCCACGGCAACATCGGCGACGCGCCGGGCTATGCGATGCGCGGCGGCGAGATCTACGTGCGCGGAAACGCCGGATACCGCGCAGGCATCCACATGAAGGAGTACCGCGACAAGTGCCCGGTGATGGTCATCGGCGGCAATGCGGGCAGCTTCCTCGGCGAGTACCAGGCCGGCGGAATCATCATCGTGCTTGGACTTGAGAAGGGAGATGCCCCGATAGTAGGCAACTTCCCATGCACCGGAATGCACGGCGGCAAGGTCTTCATCCGATCGGATTGCGCCGACATCGAATTCTCGGACACCGTCCATGCACTTCCCGCAACGGCGGAGGATGTCAAGGGCATCGAGCCCTTCCTGAAGGAGTACTGCGAACTATTCGCATGCGACCTCGGACACATCGAGAACTCGCCCTTTACGATAGTGGTTCCGAACAGCAAGAACCCATATCAGCAGATGTACGTGGGAAACTGACATGAAAGAGGCTTGCGGGGTATTCGGAATCTACTCCCAAACGCGATGCGACGTGGCGCGCTACGCCTACTACGGCCTCTACGCGCTGCAGCACCGCGGTCAGGAAAGCGCCGGTATCGCCGTCAACGACGACGGCGTCTTCACGATGCACAAGGCTATGGGCCTCGTCGGAGACGTGTTCTTCGACGAGACGCTCTCGAAGCTCGGCGATGGCACGATCGCGGTAGGCCATGTGCGCTACGCCACAACCGGATCCGATAGCGCGCAGAACATCCAGCCGATCCTGGTCAACCACAACAAGGGCAGGATGGCGCTGGTCCACAACGGCAACCTCGCCAACGCGCTCGAACTGCGCATCGAGTTCGAGGAGAAGGGCGCGATCTTCCACACCACGACCGACTCCGAGGTGATCGCCTACGAGATAGTCCAGGAGCGCCTGACGCATGGCTCTATAGAGAGCGCTATCTCGGCCGCAATGGACAGGCTCTCCGGAGCGTATTCGCTCGTCATCTCCTCACCCTCGAAGCTGATAGCGGTGCGCGATCCGCACGGATTCAGGCCGCTATGCTATGGAATCACCGACGATGCGGCATTCGTCTTCGCCTCCGAGTCTTGCGCGCTCGACGCCGTGCATGCGCACTTCGTCCGCGACCTGCTTCCAGGTGAGATCGCCATAGTAGAGGGCGGGCGCATCAGATTCGACCAGAGCCATTGCGGCGCCTTCCCAAAGCGCTTCTGCGTCTTCGAGTTCCTCTACTTCGCGCGCTCCGATTCGTCGATCGACGGGGCGAGCGTGAGCCTGGCGCGGCAGCGGGCGGGCGAGTTTCTTGCGATGGAGAGCCCCGCCGATGCCGACATCGTCATAGGCGTGCCGGACTCAGGGCTCGAGGCGGCACTGGGATTCTCGCGCCAATCGGGCATCCCGTACGCGATCGGCTTCACGAAGAACCGCTACATCGGCAGGACGTTCATCGCCCCCGAGCAAGGAATCCGCGAGAACGACGTGCAGATCAAGCTCAACCCGATCAGGGATGTGGTAGGGGGCAAGCGGGTCGCGCTCGTCGACGACTCGATAGTACGCGGAACCACCTGCAGGCACATCATCGGTCTGCTGCGCAGCGCTGGCGCCACGGAGATCCACATGCGAGTCAGCTCTCCCCCTTTCATCGCGGCATGCTACTACGGAACCGACATCGACAACTCGGATGCGCTGATCGCCAACCACCACAGCATCGAGGAGATAGCGGAGATCATCGGAGCGGACTCCCTGGGATACCTCAGCTTCGAGCACGTGACGCAGCTGACGGGCGAGGACACGGGCTTCTGCACAGCCTGCTTCGGAGGGGAGTACCCAACCGAAATCCCTGGCGACGCCACCAAGACGCGCTTCGAGCAGAAGATCGGGTACGACACCCAGTAACGAGCTGAGCCTCTCAGCGCTCGCCTACCCTAGTTGTTGCACCGTGCGCTGAACGAGAAGCGCTACGCAATTCTCAATAGTGTACGATAAATGCCGTGTTTTTCGTCACTACCATGCATCAAGCCCGAACAGATTGCGATTCGAATGAGCAAAACATCTCCGCGTGCATACCTCGATCTATTCAGGGGCGGACGCATGGTCAGAATGACCATCGGAGGCTTCTTCGGCAGATTCTACCTCGGGCTCCTCACCCTCGCGATGCTCTCCATGTACACGATGTCGGGCTACTCCTATACGCTGGCGGGCCTCGCCATCGGCATCACGCAGCTCTCGAACTGCCTCATCGGACCGTTCGTCTCGCGCGCCATCGACAAGCGAGGGCAGTCGAAGGTCATGCCGATAGCCGCGCTGATTGGCATGGCCGGCCTCGCAACCGTAATGCTCACCGTGCACTTCCGCGGCCCGATCGCAATAGCGCTCGCAGCCTCGGTCCTCATCGGATTCGTTCCGCAGATCATGGCGCTCACCCGCGCGCGATGGAGCTACATCTTTCGCAAGGGCAACGAGCATGACGCGCAACGCCTAAAGACCGCCTTCTCGCTCGAGGGCATGCTCGACGACCTCTCCTTCATGATCTCGCCTGCACTGGCGATCGTTATTTCCAGCCGCTTCTTTCCCGAAGCCGGCCTTCTGTTCGGACTCATCACCTACGTCATCGGACTGATCATCCTCGTCACCGACAAATCGAGCGAGCCCGATGTCGAGTTCATGCAAACCGCAACCAACGTCGAGGGCCCCAAGCAGCGCTCGGTCTTCCTCGTATACCCCATCGTGACGATCTTCTTCATCGCCATGTTCTTCGTCGGCGCGCTCTTCGGCTTCTTCGACCCCGGCACCTACGGCATGGCGGCTGAGATCGCCACCGAGGAGCTGGCTGGCCCGGCGTTCATCTGCGGCACCGGCACCAGCATCTTCGTCTGCTTCTTCTTCGGCATGCTGCACTGGAAGGCGAGCGCCCTGAAGCGCACGCTCATCTGCGGATTCGGCATCGCACTCGTATACATCCCCGCGGCATTCGCAACAAATCTCCCGATGCTCTACATCAGCCATGCGATCGGCGCGCTCTTCTACGGGCCGATGACGATCACGCTCAACTCGATCATCGAGGACACGGTGAGCTCGGCGCGCGTCACCGAGAGCCTGACCTGGATGGGCGCTGGCATGCAGCTCGGAATGGCCATCGGCCCAATCGTCGGAGGCTGGCTGATAGATGCATTCGGCGCGCAGGCAGCGCTTTTCGCCACGACCGCCAGCGGGCTGTGCATCCCGCTGCTCTTCCTCGTCACGCTGCCAATCCTGCGCAAGGGCCTCGCCGCGAAGCCCGAGCAGGAGACCGCCGCATAGGCTCCGAGGGCTTTTCCCGCGCACGCTCCACTCCATGAGAATCTTGCTACAATAGCGTTATTACAGGTAACGCATGAAGGGACCATTCTCATGGCAAACATCATCGATTACATCAACTCGAACAAAAAGAGCTTCGCAGAGAAGCCGGTCAACCGCGTCGACGGCCTGATCTTCTCCAGCTTGGCCAACGACCGCATCCCCGAGGAGCTGCCAGCGGCGTGCACCGAAGTCGGCATGATGATCGGGGAGTTCGGCTCGATGTCCGACCTTCTCGGCCTCACCGCACCGGTCTACGATCCCAAGGGAGCCGAGGCGCTCCTGCGCGCATGCGCAGCCAGCCCGCGATTCAAGGACGTCATCGTGCGCTACGCGGTCAGCGAATGGTCGCATGTGAGCGAAAAGCAGTTCGCGGCCGTGACCTTCATTCTCCCCACTTGCGCATTCATCGCGTTCCGCGGAACCGACAACACCATAGTCGGCTGGAAAGAGAACTTCAACATGTCCTTCAGCGGAACCGTTCCCGCGCAAGAAGAGGCGCGTGCATACGTCGAGAAGGTCGCAAACGAGCTGAAGATGCCTATTTACCTCGGCGGGCACTCCAAGGGCGGCAACCTCGCGATGTACGCCGCAGCCAGCTGCGATGACTTCACCCGCCTTCGCATCGAGCGCTGCTTCGCGTACGACGCGCCAGGACTCAGCGAGCAATCGATCGAGGGCACCAACTGGAAGAGCGCCGTGCCTCTGATCGAGCGCGTGATCCCCGAGGAGTCGTTCGTCGGGCTGATCTGGGACAACAACGACGTCGATTCGACGGTTGTGGAATGCCTGGGTACCGGCCTCGAGCAGCACGCTTCGCAGAACTGGATCATCGACGGCGAGGACTTCAAGACGGTCGGCGCGCTCTCATACGATGCCTACCGCAACGGCAAGCGCTTCGGCGCATGGATGAAGACCCTCTCCGCAGCCGACCGCGAGCGCTTCGTAGAGCTGCTCTCCAAGCTCGTCCAGGCAACCGGCGAGATCACCGCAACCGGCTTCATGAACAGCCTGGCTACCGACTCTCTGGAATTCGTGATGAAGAAGTTCGACCGCTTCTCCCCCGATGACCAGAGGTTCCTCATGAACGCGCTCGGAGACTTGGCGGCTACGATGCTGCTCGGCCCTGCGCCGAAGAAGGCCGAGACTCCCGAGGAGAAGATGGAGGCGGCGGCGGACAAGATCGACGACGTCACCGCGCAGTTCAACAGCGCCGCATCCAAGCTTGACAAGTACATGAACCTGTAAGCCTGGCAGTAAAACCGCCGATAAATCCCTAAAACCAAGCGAGGTGCCGGATTCGTCCAGCACCTCGCTCGTCAAGTCAACCTAATCAACTTCGCATCTCTACCAGCAGCCATGCCCTCCCATGCGGCCGCCGTGCGGGCCGCGATGCGATCCATGGCCATGATGGCAGTAGCCTCCGCCGTGATGCGGACGGTGCTCCCAGCCATAGGAGCCATGTCCGTGCCCATGTGGGCCGCAACCGCCGCCATGCGGGCCATGGCAGTGATGCGGACGAGGTCCGTTGCCGTGATGCGGCCCGGGACCATGGCCGTGCCCATGAGGCCCACAGCCGCCGCCACGCTGACCATGCCCAAGGCAGTGAGGCCCATCATGATGGCCGCAACCGCCATGCTCGCGCTCGAACCTCCTGAAGTTCCTCATGCGCTCCTTGAAGTCCTCGGGGAGATACTGCTCGAGGCCCGCATTGATCGTGCCGAGGATGCTGACGAGTTTCTCGACATCGTCATCGCTGAGATCGTCGAGAGCGGACTTGAGCTCCTTGTCCTTGTTGCACTCGGCCATTTTCACGGCCACCTTGGAACCCTCCTCGGTGATGCGCACGATATGGACTCGCTTGTCCTCCTCGGACTGCACCTTCTCGATATAGCCGCTGGCCTCGAGCTTGCCGAGCATCTCGGCGAGAGCCTGCTTGCTCATGTCGAGGATCATCGAGAGCTCCTTCTGGGTCATCTCGGGCTTGATGGCGAGCAACGCGAGGATGCGCCCCTGCCCCCTGCGGATGTCCGGATACTCGCGATTCCTGAACTTCTGCGACTCGAAGAACGACGTGCGCCTCATGAGCTTGGCGATCTGGTGGAGCGCTTCCTTCCTGGCATCCTTGGTCTCCTCGATTGCCTCTTCTGCTGCGTTTTCGTTGATGGTCTTATCTTCGTTCATGCTTCATTCCCCCTTTATTGTCAAGTGGTTGACTAATTGCATGATATATTGCTGCAACAGGTCTGTCAAGTACCTGACTAAATCATTTTAGCTACTGCAGCAAACGTCAAATGCACAGGCGGATGGCAAGCAAAGCGCGATATGGCAAGGGCCGCGCGGTTGCCAAGCGCGGCCCCTCCCCTTGCTCACTAGAAGTAGAAGAAAGCTTCAGTGAGCCAGTCCCTGACCTCGCGATCTGCGGGACGGGTGCTGGTGCCTTCCGCATCGTGGAGCGCGAGCCAGGCACGGCAGAAGTCATCCTCTGCGACTCCGTTGCGCAAAGCCCGTTCCCTGGGGCTATCCCCTTTGGCGCGCGAGCGGTTGCCCGGCAACATCCAGTCTGGAAGCGCAGGTTGCTCGAACCTGTTGCGCTTGAGCCAACGGCGCTGAAGCTCGGGGCCGAAGAATAGCAGAGTTTGCAACTCGCCTGCCAGCTTCTGCGGCAGACCGTTGCACTCGACGATCGCATCGGCGCGCATGCCGCATATGATCCAGGCCGCCCAAGCGAGTTCGGCGGGCGACACCTCGTCGTGCCCGAATACGTCATCGAGCAGCTCCTTGGCGTAGATGTCGTAGCGCCACTGGCTGCGATCTCCAGAGTAGAGCTCGATGGCCTGCGGGTGCTCCCACATGGCATAGTGCTCGGAAACGTTTGCGTCCGCCGCGGTCGTGGTGTTTCCTATGGTGTCGATCTTGTCCATTTCAGACCTCCCTTTCGTCGTAGGACTATGTCGCAAATCGGAAGGCCGGCCCCACCTCAGGGCCAAAAAAATACAAAAAGGCCAACCGATGTGCTCTGGCTGACCTCGGACAAGATGTCCTTTGAGCGCGGGATTCGCGTCTCGTTTGGATTGGCGCTCGAGCGGCTTCTGCTCGATGCGCGACTTCGCATGTTAGCACTTCCATTCGCAAATGCAAGAGGGAATTTGGAACTTTTCGATTTCTCCACTATCGGCGGCCGAAGACGCTGCGAGTCTAGCCTCGCGCACCAGCAGTGTGTATCATCTTCCATAGGCTGCCCGCAAAGCGCCGAAAGAATGGAAAGCAGCGAAGGAGAGAATATGGCCGCCAAAACCGTTGGTGGGAAGATCTTGAAAGCCATCCTGTTAGTCATTCTGGCAATACTCATCATCGCAGTTGCGTTGCTCGCGGTGCTCACGTTCACGGAGTTCAAGCCCGCTGACCTCGAGAAGGTGGAAGTCGCGGGAACCCCGACCAAAACGCTCTCGGCTGGCGATTCGATAGACATCGTCACTTGGAACATCGGCTACGCCGGACTCTCGGAGGAGGCGGACTTCTTCATGGACGGCGGCACGCACACGCGCAGCGTAA
This sequence comes from bacterium, assembly GCA_024698685.1. Lineage (GTDB taxonomy): Bacteria > Actinomycetota > Coriobacteriia > Coriobacteriales > CADBOM01 > RGIG5709. Next base: position 4,021 of record JAILQZ010000015.1, on the reverse strand, counting down.
GCGAGGACGGAGTGATGGCGAACATGGAGGGCATCATCTCCTTGCTCAAGTCCTACGATCCAGATGTGATCTTCATACAGGAGGTCGACGAGAGCTCGACGCGCAGTTACCGCATCGACGAGACCGTGCTGCTCGCAGATGCGTTCAGCGATTTCACCACCGCATTCGCATACAACTACAAATGCCTCTTCGTGCCGTTCCCCATGCCTCCGTTGGCGCGCGTCTACTCCGGATTGCAGACGCTATCCAGGTTTGGGACAAGCGAGTACGAGCAATCGGGTGATTCCGAGATCATGACAGCCGACAGAATTCAGCTTCCATGCCCCTTTAGCTGGCCCGTGAGGCTCGCTAACCTCAAACGCGGTCTTCTGGTCGAGAGGGTGCAAATCGAGGGCTCAGATGCCGAATTGGTGCTTATCAACCTCCACCTCGAGGCCTATGACAGCGGTGAGGGCAAGATCGCCCAAACCAAGCTTCTGGCCGAGTTCATCAAGTCAGAATACGAGAAGGGCAACTACGTCATAGCCGGCGGAGACTACAACCAGACGTTCTCGAATCTTGACACGAGCATGTACCCGGTGCAACCCGGCGATCTCTGGATGTGCGGCGAACTTGATGCTACGGCCTTCGAGCCGGACTTCCAGCTCGTTATGGACACCGATACGCCGACGTGCCGATCGCTCGACCGCCCGCTCGACCTCGATGACCCGACCTTCCAGTTCTACATGATCGACGGCTTCATCGTCTCGAAGAACGTGCGCATCGACAAGCTGGAGACGATCGACACGGGCTTCGACTTCTCAGATCACAACCCAGTGCATATCCAAGTCACGCTGCAATAGCAGCCACGCGACAACCAGCGAACGCAAAGGAGGCGCTGCGATATCACGCGGCGCCTCCCCTTCTCGATAGCGTTTCGGTCGCGCATCATCTACGCGGTTGCGCCTCCGCAGCTGGACCCCGCTCCTGCAGTGCATCCGTAACAGTGGTTCGCGAAGACGATGTGTCTGCGCTCGAGCGGCTTGTCGACCATGTCGAAGATCGTCGGCTCGCCCTCGGTGCGGAGGCGGAGCGCCTGGTTGAAATCGCAGTCGTAGACCACGCCGTTGTAGTCGACGCTCACCTGATCGCGGCACATCATGCCCTCGCACGTAGCCACGTTGAACGCACCGATCAGCCTGTTCATATACTTCTCGAGGTTGTTCTTGTCGTTCAGACGCGCGGCGAAGCGGCCGGAGGGATTGTTCGCGATGGCGATCAGCGAATCGAACTCCACGCCGAATGCGGAACGCAGCTTTTCCTTGTACTCGCCCTCCATGCTCGCCTGAGCTGGCGGCAGTACCGCACCGGAGGGGTTGTAGACCAGGATCAGCGGATGTTCGCCCGTGCCGAATCCAAGGGAGTTGAGCTTCCTCAGCGCCTCGATACATGCGTCGAACGTACCTGCGCCCCTGATCTTGTCGCAATTGGCCGCGCTGAAGTACGGCAGAGAGGCCACGAGCGTAGCATCGATCTTCGCGTAGAGTTCCGCGAAGTGCGCGTACTGCGGATCGAGCAGGATGCAGAGGTTTGTCCTGCACATGGGCTTGATTCCAGCTTCGCTCAAGGCATTGAGGAACCACTCGTAGTCCGGGTTCATCTCCGGTGCGCCACCGGTGATGTCCATCGATGTGAAGCCGCCAGCCTTGTATGCGTCGATGCACGCCTGCATCGTCTTGCGATCCATCAGCTCCTCGCGAGCCGGGCTGCACTCCAAGTGGCAATGCTTGCACGCAAGGTTGCACTTGTATCCCACGTTGACCTGCAGCGTGCCCAGCTTGTCGTTGGTGTAGCGGAACTCCTCAGGAACCCTATCCTCAAACGACGGGAAGCTCTGAACCACATCGAAAGCGTTCTGTCCTTGCATGTCGCTCTCCTAGAACTCGACTTCGGCGATGATGTTCTTCGCCTGCACGCCGTGGACCAGCGCAGCACCGCCGCGGATGGCGTTGGCTACGTGGATGGCCTCGGTGATCTGAGCAGCGTCCGCGCCCTTCTCGAGGCAGGAGTTGGTGTAAGAATCGATGCAGTAGGGGCACTGGACCGCTGCCGCCACCGCAAGGGCGATCAGGGCCTTCTCGCGAGCGGTGAGCGCACCATCCTCGAAGACCGCGCCATAGTATGCCATGTACTTGTTCCAGAGGTCGGGAGCCTCCTCGCCCATCGTCGAGAACTTGGCGAGGTCTGCCGGGTTGTAATAGGTCTCCATTTCAAATCCTTTCCTTATTCTCCAGCCGCAACGCGAGCGGCTTGTCGCCTAAATCATCCATCCGCCTGTTACGGATCGCCGCTAGATCCTCCAACCCTGCGACGGGCCTTCCAGGATCTTCCAGCCGACAGAGGCGAATCCGTATTTGCTCTCGGCGACGCCATGGCCGATTCCAGCCCTCTGGCCGGTGCGCTCGGCATCGTCGCGCGGGTTGGTGCCAACCTCAGCCCAGCCGAAGTTCGAGCCAGAGTCGGAGGCGAGGTAGGTGTTGCCGCAAAGGGCGATCTTGGTGCCGATGGCCAGCCTCATCACGCCGCTGTAGAAGCACCAGTCGATCTTGCCCTTGCGCGGGTCGTTCATGAACCTGGTTCCGGGGACCGGGACGCGCAGGCCGATGCCTGCCGAAGTCGGCTCGAGGGCGATGAGCTGCTTGATGCGCTTGGCTACGATCTCGGGAGTGTGCTCTGCGCCGATGGGCTCGCAGCATGTCGAGAGCGTCAGACCGGCCTCGCGGGCGTTCTTCATCGTCTGGATCCTGACCTTCGGGTCGATGTTGGTGATCTCGCCCTCGCCCATGTGCACGACGTGGTAGATGCCATCGAAACCGGCTTCCTTGAGCTGAATTGCCTGCTCGTAGGAGAAGTCGTCGATGTTGGCCAGAAGCGGCGTCTCGGGGTTGATAACCTCCTTGACCGAAGATCCCATGTCGAGGAACTTCTCGAAATCGTAGCTGGCGGTGGTCATGAGGCACAGGAGGTTGATGCCAGCCTCGTCGTAGGCCTTGGCATAGTCGAGCACCTCGTCCTTGGGCATCTCAAGCTTCTCTGGACGCAAACCATTGCATGCGGCGAACGAGCAGAACTCGCAGTTCTTGTAGCAGGAAGACGCGTCCATTCCGATCTGCGCATGGACCTCGGCAACACCCTGCGACGCCTGCCTCGCGAGCATCCATCCGCCCCACCTGATGTGGGCGCCCTCCGCAGAATACGGGCTGAACTTCAGCAGTTCGGCAATCTCCTCTTCCTCGAGACCCTTGCCCTGCATTCCCTTCTCAACCAATTCGATGGCCCTCTTGTCAAGCATCAAACTTCCCCTTTCAATATTTGCTAAGCTGCATTATTGCCAAATACAACTATTAGACATAGTCATATATTATCACATGCCCATCATGAAGAGCAGTTCTATTCGAGAAGGGGCTGAATGTGCGACAAGGCGAGTGCGAGCGGTCATGATGCTGCTCGATGTTCCTCGCCATGAACGGAGGGCTCTTTACGATTGCGTAAAAAAGGCGGGCTGAATATGGCCGCTTGCTTATACTTTGGAGAGTGAGCGAATCGCGAGGCGCTTAGACGCGGTGCCCGAAACATGGAAAGGATCGCCCAGATGACCGAGCTGAAGGCATACGAGGGACTCATCCGCAACTTCGCCGAGCTGGCCGAGGAGCTGCAAGTCAGCATCGAAGGATGCACGCGCCGCGAGCGCGAGGAGCTTCTCGTCATGGCTGCATACAGGATGTGGGGTGCGCAGATGGGCACGCACATCAACGGCCAATTCGCGATCGTGATCGAGGATGCCGAGGCTGGAGAGATCTTCGCCACGCGAGATCCGCTGGGCGCCGAGCTGCTCTTCTATTACGTGACTGGCGACGGACGCCTGCTCTATGGCACTGAGATCAAGGAGCTCTTCGGCCAGACTGGCTTCGAGCGCAAGCTCGACGAGGGACTGATCCAGTACTACCTCGGCTATTCGTATGTCCCTGGCGAGGAGACGCTC